>JADMKH010000040.1:0-15716 GCA_018780025.1 Thiobacillus sp. | reverse complement strand
GGGCTTCCTGGTGTGGCGGCGAGGCAAAAAAGAAACCGGTATCGGGTGTGAGTCCGAAAGGCGCTTCAGCCAGTCCGAAATGCGCAAGATAGGACAGTGTATGGGTGGCAGCGGGCAACTGAATCTGTTCCTCACATTCCGGTATCAGGCCGGGTGGGCTCTGCACGTCTTCGGCACTGGAGCGTGCCAGCGCTGTCATGGCGCTGAGGGGGAACGCTCCAGTTTTTCGATTCGCGCACGGGTGGATTCCGCATCGGCCTGCCAATCTTCCTGGCTATTGATGACAGTAGGCTTGATCAGGATCACCAGTTCACTCTTTCTTGAGCGTTGATTGGTGTTGCCAAAGAAATACCCCAGCAAGGGCACATTACCCAGGCCGGGAACCTTGTTGGAGCTGCCATCAAACGACTGTTTCATCATCCCGCCGATGGCGACGATGCGGCCGTCTTCCACCTGCACCACGCTGTCCGTTTCCGACACGGCACTGGAGGCGAGCGGCAATGTCAACTTGTTGTCGGCACCGGCGTCGATGTTCTTTATTTTTTCAGTCACCACACTCACCGAAGGGCGGACATGCAGCGTAATGCGGCCGTTCTCGTCAATCTGTGGCGTGACATCGAGCGCGATACCCGAGAAGAATGGCTGCAACGTCACGCTGGGGCTCGACGTGGTGCCAGACCCACCGGTATTGGTGGTGGTTGAAACGTTGGTCACGAAGAAGTCGTCGGTACCCACCTTGAGCACGGCCTTCTGGTTGTTCAGCGCTGCGATACGCGGACTGGACAGCACATGAACGGATCCCTGGGTTTCCAGAAAATTGATCAGCGCTGAAAAACTCTTGGTCTGGAAGGCGAGGCCAAGCAGGCCACCCGTGGTGCCATTCGCTGCGGGCAGCCCGCTGCCCAGCACGGCAGCCAGGGTGGAGCCCGGGGTCACCGCGCCGGTCAGCAAATCGAAATTTCCCGCATTGGCCCCTGAGGAAAACTTGTGCTGACCATTGTTCAGGACCGACCAGTTGATCCCGGTCTGGAAACCGTCATTCAGTTCCACCTCAAGAATTTTCGCTTCGAGCATGACCTGACGCTCAACCGCAAGGGCCGTGGCTTTAAGGAATTTTTCGACATCCCGCATCGACCGCGACGTTGCCTTGACCACGACCACACCGGATTGCGGGCTCACGATGACCTTGCCGGCTTCTCCGACGATGGTCTCCAGAGCCGACTTCAGTTCGCCCCAGAAATCCGAATTAAGTGAAGTGTTGATCTTGCTGGTTTCCAGCGACTTTTGTGTACTGCCCCCACTGGTGCCACTGCCACTGGAGCTGCCACTGGCGCTGCCAGTGACGGAACCCGAAATGACCCGTGTATCGGATGAGCCTGAGCGCGTGCCTGCCAGATAATTCACCTTGAATATGCGGGTTTGCGCGGTCAGCGGATGCACCACCACGCGACGGCCGTCGATCGTATAGTCGTAACCATACAGTTCGCGGATGGATGCGAGGGCCTCGGGCACCGTGACGTTCTTGAGATTGGCCGAAATCGCGCCTGCCACTTCGGGGTGTACCAGCATGCTGTAGCGCGTACCGGAAACAATGGCCATGAACACATCCTGGGCGGGCGCACTTTTGACCACCAGATCGAAGCGCGGCTCAATCGGTTCGACGCTACGCCTGGGCAGTTCCAGTTTGAGGGGTGGCATCAGCGCGGCCACGGCCTGCTCTTCTGTCATGGGCTGCGGAGCGGGCTGCGGGCGCGCCGCTTGAGCGGCGACCTGCTGGATCGCCTGCTGGGTGTCGCGCGGGGCCAACGGACCCGCGCAGGCCATCAGTACCAGTGGGCCTGCAAGCAGCATGGTCAAGCGCTTAATCATCCGCAATATCTCCCGTTTTTCATTTGCCACGCTGTCGCTTATCGACTTGCGGATAAAGTTTAAGCACTGTTATTTCCCGGCCTCGGCGCAACTCGACTTCGCTTTCGCTGATGCGCACCAGCCGCGCATCCTGATAACGGTCGCCAAGTGCAACTTCCTGACCATCAATAATGGCTGTTTTCTGTTTGCCGCTCACCTTGATTGCTGTCAACAGCGATACAGGGCGCTCCCCTTCCCCGGTTGCGGCCGACACGGCGGGGAGTGCCGTGGGGTCCGGCAGGGCGGCGGCCATGGATGGCGCCGCGGCCATCACGGCCACAACGGTCAGCATCATACGCGCAGCCATGCTTCCTCCAGACTCAGCGTGTGAACGGTCAATACCAGGATCAAGTCCGGCCGACCCGCGGCATTGAGTGATGCCTCCACCCAGTTCAACTGCCAGGGCAAGGCCTCAAGACGCACGAGATAGGCCACCAGATCCGCATAGCGACCACTCACGGTGACTTCAAAGCCGTGTCGATAGAATCCAGGCGGCGCACCCTCAGCCGCATCGGGCAGCGCAACCGGCTGCGGGCTCAAGGTCTTGAATCCGCTAATCCGGACACCGCTCTGAGCCCGCACCACATCCTTCAGCACCTGATACATGCGCGCGGGCGGCACCAGTGAACGCTCGCGCAGTTCAAGATCGGCATTCAACCCGGCCAGCCGTGCTTCCTGCGCGGCCAGGGCTGCGCGCACGGTCCGGTCGGGATCCTGGCCTGCCTGACTGGCCAGTTGTGCCTGTTGCTGCTCAATCTGCAACAGCGCCGACTCCGCGCCGCTCAGGCGGATGTGCGCATTTTTCTGCCGCAGCTGACTCGGATCGATCAGGAAGGTTTGCACCAGATACAGCGCAACCACCCCTGCCGCCGCGAATACAAATACCCGCTCGCGCAGGCTCATCGCGTCGATGCGGGCGCTCAACGCGCGCAACTTTTCACTGTTCATTGGATTTCTCCTGCGGCTCTGCGCGTTCCTGGCTGCCTGCATACAATGCAAAATCAAGGTGCTCCGGGACTTCGCCCGCAGTCTGGCCGCCACTGCCCGGCGAAACCCTGGCCGCATTCATGCCGGAGAATTTCAAGCCGTCAAAGGCGGGCTGTTTTCCAAGACGATCCATGTAGGCCGTCAGCAGTTCGGCCTTCAAAACCGATCCCTTTAGCGCAACATATCCTGGCGAAAAGGTGAATTCATTCAACCAGACGCCTTCCGAACTGCTGAGCGCGAGCGCGCGCAGGCGGGCAGCAAATCCGGTTGATGTCGTCTCCATCGAATGACTGATCGATGCCAGTAGCGCCTCACGCTGCGCCACCTGTTCCTGCGTTGATTTGACACGTTCGGTCAGCAACGCGCTGACCGAACGGTTGGCAGCGGCGTTCAATTTATCCAAAGCCGCTTGCGCGGTTGCCTGGCGAACAGCCAGCGCCTCTGCCTGCGCTTCAATTTTGTCGGCCCGGTAATACTGATAGCCTGCCCATAGCAATGCTGCAGCCAAGGCCGCGCCCAGCCCCCACGCCATTTCACGCAAACCGAATGCAAGGCGCTTCTTCAGCAGTTGTGGACTGGCCAGGTTGATCTGCTGGCTCATGGGCGGGTGTCTTCCATGCGCAATGCCGCACCAATGGCGTGAAGGCAAGGCGTCGGCAGCTGGTTCACCTCCGGGAAAGCAGACGTGTCGAGCGCGCTTGCCAGGTCCATGACTTCAACGGGCAAGGCCAGATTCCCGGAAAGGCCATTGCGTAGACGATCGCCCTGCTCGATCGGCAACATCATGAGCCGGTCAACCGGAATCCCGCCAAACTGGCGATCGTAATGATCGAGTGTGCGCTGAATTTCAAGGGTTAAACGCTCAAGCGCGTTTTCCATGTCATCGCCTTCCAGCAAGGCTTGCGTCACGCCCAGGGTACGCGCCATGCACAGCTCTCCGTCCAGCGACAGTGTCAGCAATCCCCCGGTTTCGATAAACGAAAAGACAGCGAGCGCACGACCCTGAGTTTCCAGCCGGATGGCCAGGTTGCGCTGTGCGGTTTCGAGAATGTCGATGATGGCAAGGTTCAGACCCGCCCCGGTGGCAATCGCTGTTTCTTCTGCGATCAGGCTATTTTTGGCTGCCACCGCAAAAATCTGCCGGACGTGGTTCAGATGCTCGGGATGCGGCACCGCCAGCACGTCGACGGTACCGTCGTTGGCATGGAAATCGAGCATGTCCTGGATTTGCCAGCGCACGGCAGACTTGAGTTCATCGGCAGGCACGTTGGGGGCGTCGAGTACACGCAGCTTGTAATCAGCAGGGCGCAGCACAAGGCTGACCGGGCCCTTGTTCTGAAGGTCACTCAACGCTTCATTCCAGTTGTCGCCCTTGACGGGCACCATGCCGACGGCCAGCAATTTGGGCACCCCCACCCTGCGGTCCACACGTGCAAATGCAATGCGCCCGGGTAGCCGCAAATAGGCGGTGAGGCCTTGCTCGGTAGTTCGACGGAAAAACCGCATATATCAGACCCTGGTTTTTATCTGGACTTAACTGAATAAGCGATTGTCATTAAAGCGTTAAACAAGGCCATGAAGAATTTTTTCACGCCATATGCCCAAAACGCAAACGGGCTGAAATCTGTTCAAACGCCTGTCATGCCTGCTGTTACGACCAGTCGGGCAGAATCTTTCGGATAAATGAAAATTAAAATCCGTCGGTGCGGCCATTGGCGAACCCGTCAATAATACATCTCCCGGAAATAGATCAGGGGTTTGCTGCCCCGGTGCAGGCCAAAGCTGCCCCGCGCGGCGGGGTTCTGATCATAGGCCGCCCCAGTCCAGCGCCCCTGCAACCAGGATTGCGCCGCCGCGCCTGCCGCGCTGACCACGCCCGCAACACAGGTGCTACCCGCCCCGGTTGCGCCCAGCAGCAGCGTCAGGTCGACGCTGCCGGTGTTGCCTGCGCCCGGCCTGGATAACTTGAGGTTGCCGCGCCCCGCGTTGAAGCGGCCCGACAAGGACACCGACGTCTCGCAGGCATTGAGATCGCGCCGCCAGTTGGACAGCGCCACATTCGTGGAAACCAGTTGAGTACAGGCATCCGCCGTGTTGCGGCTAAATCCGCTACCGTTCCAGTACCGGGTTTCGACCGGCACCGGCAGGCCCAGCAGTTCCGAGCCGTGCGCATTGGTCAGGACCAGTTGGCCAAAGCGAATTTCATTGCCGGAATCGAACGCCATGCTGGAAAACAGCGCAGGGGTGGCGGTGTTGATCAGGCCGTTGCCCGCAACGGCATTTTCGGCATTGTCGACAATGCTCATCGACAAGCTGATAGATGCGTTGAAAGGGGCGACGGGAGTCGTTCGCGTAAAGGCGACCACGTCCGCTGCATTGGCCGCCAACGACCCCACGCCGGCGCCGCTTGCCGTCACCACAGGCGTTCCCACCAGACCGGTATCCAGCGTGCCGGTAGCGGCGGTATAGGTTTGCGTAGCTCCAGCCGCCGCCAGCTTCCACAACGCGCCCGCATAGTTGGCGGTGGTGCCACCTGCTGCATTTTTTGCCGTAATCGTGGCCTGCGGCAATGTCAGATAAGCAAATGGCTGGCCCATATAGGTAAAAGACCGCGTCGGACAGGCGGTGTCGTTGAAGGTTTTGAACTGCGGCGTGCTGGCCGTCGTCAGCACAAAATGATCGGGCACAAAGCGGCCGACGTTGAACGCAGCCGACTCGACGTAGCGTTCTGCCGTGCTCGAATCCGCCAGGTCCACATCGGCGAAGCTGGTGTCCACCCACTTCATGGTGAAAGCGCCTATCTCGCTGTAGGTGGCCGTCGTGCTGACCACCACACCGGAGGCGGCCGTCCAGGTACCGGGGTTGAGCGTGCCCAAGGTGCAAGCCGATCCGGGCAACAGGCATGCGGACAGCGTGGCGGCAGGACTGCCGTTGTAATTGGTGGTGGTTGCGCCTGCGGAATTAAACGCCGTGGCGGCAACGCGAAATGGTCGGCCGGACTTGTGGACGTTGCCGCCATTCGCCCCGATGTTGTCGAGCGTGCGCGCGGTGCCCGCGGTGACGCTGTCGGCGTCGCTTACCGTCATGCTGCCGAGGCTTGCCGGACGGATCGCGAAGTTGTCCGTCGAACAGGCGGTGATGGCAGGGCTGCCATTGTCCCTTAGCCGGACACGCACGTTTGTTGCGACATTTGCATAATTGAAGGCATAGGTCTTGCGTCCGTTGTCCTTGCCTCCACCCGAACCGGTAAAGGTGTAGGTCCCCACGCTCTGGAGCAGCATCATGGAACCGCAGCTTGCGCTTGAGCCGGCATCAACCAGTTCGATGGTGACGGTTTTGTTGTATCCGGTCGCGATCGCACCGGCAGTATCCAGTGCCACGATATCCAGGGAAAAACCGGTTGCGGCAATCCGGGTGCGGATGGGCGTACCTGCCGCTGCCCCCACTTCCACCGCGTCGAGCGTTGCGCCCGGACTGGTGACGATCACGCTCGCCGCAGCCGTATTATTGGCTGTTGCGGGATCATAGGTATCGGACGCCACGGTTGCGGTGTTGGTCAGGGTGCCCACCAGCGTGGTGGTTGCCGTGATCGTCAAGCTTGCGGAGGCGCCGAAAGCCAGGGTACCCACCGTCCATACGCCCGTGCTGGGCGCATAACTGCCAGCTGTCACGGTATGGGACACATAGCTGAACCCCGATGGCAGCAAATCGTTTACCAGAACATTGCTCGCCGTTCCTGATCCGGCGAGCGTGTTTTGCACCCCGACGGTAAAGGTAACGGGCGATCCCTTGACCACCGTACCCAGGTTCACGCCTTTTGTAACCGCCAGATCGGCGTTGCCGCCTGCGATGTTCGGCCCGCACCTGGACTGGAACGAACCGCTGCCGGTGCCGGGCGTATTGCGCCAGTTGCCGGTTCCATCGGGCAAACGGTCCACCCCCTTGTTGGCGGCAGAAACCAATAGATCATAGGGCGGTGAAATAAAGCCACAGGCAGGCAGAGAAGGATAGAACGCCGTGGTCACCGGGAAATTGCTCGCGGTCCGCACGCGAACGATATCGACGACGTCATTGTTGTTATCGAACAGCACGACATCCGCATTTTGCGAAATCTCGTTCACAGCGAACTGATTGACCTGATACATGCCACCAAAACAACTGTTTGCACCTGAAGCCGGCAGGCTCCCACTGGTTGTCTTGTTGCTGGTATAAACGGTGACATTCCAGCCCGTCATACTGACGCTGGTATCCAGTTTTTTCACCTCGGTGAAGTTATCCAGATAGTTGTATTCGTTAAGCGATACCTTGCCGATAGACGATGAGCACGCATTGGCAGCCAGTGCCGGAGCCGTCCACGCCATCAGGCAAAAAGCAACCGACAACAGCCGGATCATCCGCGTTAACAGGGAACCCACCTCGAATATTCCGCGCATCAGCATGCCCCTCTCATTTGCCGAGCGTCGCCTGAATCTGCCGTTCAACATAATCCACCTCACCCGCAACGCCCGACGTTGCAGTCGATGTTATCTGGTAAATCGCAATGGCATCGGCCCCATCGGTCGCCAGGGTGCGGGCGCAGCTGACATTGACGACAAAGGCGGCAAGCGTCCCGGAGAGCGTCAGCGCAGTCGGCGAGGCAGGACACGGCGCGGGGCTCGGTTGCAGGGCCTGCGGATCGACGACTTGCCAGGCCGCCCATTCGACGCCGGCACGGGCGGCCTGATAGGCCCGCCCGCCCTGAACGTCGAGCGCGCTGCTGATATGGCTGGTGCGCGACAGCGACACCATATAGGCGCCCAACGCGGCCAGGACAACCAGCAGAAATATCGCGGCAGGCAGTACAAAACCCGACTCGGTGTGCCGCGGGTGACGCATGGCGCTGAGAGGGCATCGGCTTGACTGCATCCCGGTCATGGCTGATTGCTCACTTCCGTATTCACATACAAACGCACCGTTTCGCCTGCCAGGCTTAAATTCAACGCCATGCTCACCAGGCCGCCGCGCTCGGTAACGCCGGGCTGGTAATCGAAGCGGCACGCGCTGACGCGGGTGGCCAGCAGCGCGCGCGGGGTGGCGGCCACAAAACTGGTGGGCTGGGCAGCCGTGGGGGCATACCCCCAGTAACGCGTGAGGCTGCCTGTGCCCGGATCGCATACATAGCTCACCGGCCCTTCGACAACCTGAAAGCGGTTGCCGGGCGAAGCCAGCGGAAACTGTTTGGAGGCCATCGCGATGCTGGTCACGCTGCCGGCCGCGCCAGCGTAGGCGGCAAGGGTGTCGCCCGCCCAGGCATCGGCACCGGGAATACCCAGGTTATAAACCGCAATTGAATCACCCATCTGCATCGCAATGGCCGGACCCAGCACGTCGAAACCGGTGTCGGCGGCGGTGAAATCAAGAATGTCCCCACCACCCTGCGCACGATATCGCCCGCCGCTGCGGGTGCCGAGAAACTCCAGATAAAACACGCTACCCACCGAGATGACCCGCACGCTGTTGGGCAGCGCCAGCCGGATATCCCGCCCCATGCGGCGCAGCGCGGTGTCGGCGGTATCGGTCAGACGCGCGCGGCGATCCTGGGCAATGTAGCTGTCCAGCGGCACACGCAGAAACACCGCCACCATCGACCCCACAATGGCGGTGATCGAGATGACGATAATCATCTCGATCAGGCTGAAACCGGCGTGCCTAGAGATTCGGCGCATAGCGGGTTCGATAGCCGGACAAGCTGATACGGTGATTGCCGGGGCCGGTCACGTTCACCGTCACCAGCAGGGTTTCGCCCGCGGGGATGCCATTGAAGGCACCCGCCGGCTGAACCTGAACGGACGCAGTGTAGGCATTCAGCCCCGCCACAGCCGCGCCGGTCAGATCGTCGATGCCGGTCATGGAAAAGCTGTCGTAATCGTTGATGTTGTCGAATGGCGTGAGGTTGGAATAGCGCGTCTCCCCGGCTTCCGGACCCGTCGCCTCGACGATCGTCGCGCAATCGGCAGGGCTGTTCGCCGACTCGGCATTGGCATCGTCCGGATCGCAATAGGTATAAGGCCTGGACAGCACTTCTTCCAGCAGGGATTCGGCAATGGCCACCGCCTGCTTGCGCACCATGGGATCGGCGCTCGAGCGTGCGTTCAGGCTGAAAACCGACACCACGCCGGTCACCGCCACGCCGACTACCACGATGAATACCAGCAGTTCGATCAGGCTGAGGCCGCGTTCGTCAGTCATGGACGTAGCCGGTTTCCCGCTCGACCCACACATGATGGGTACCCGAGCCATTGATCTGGATATCGAGCGGAGCGGTGATGCCAACCGGGCGCCCGACCGCATCAAAGGCCAGGCTGGCAACCGGGCTGGCAATCGCCACGCCACCCGGCACACTGACCGTATACGGTTTTTCACCGCCAGGCCCCGGTGCCGCCACACACGCCCCGGTGGCGTTGTAACAGAGTGTGGCATTGGTGGGCGTCAGACGCACAAAGACGTCGCGCCGCTGGGCGATGGCGAGTTTCTGGGCAAAGCGCACGGTGGCAGCGAACTGGTCGGTAAAGCCGCGACTATCGAAGCTGTTGCGCCCGATCAGACGCGGCACGGCCACCGCCGCGAGAATGCCGGCGATGACCATGACAAGAATGAGTTCGACGAGGCTGAAACCGCGTTGGGGCGGTCGACAACGACCGGGAAACGGCAGTGTTGCATCGCCGCGCCGGGCGCCGTCGCCAGGCATGCGCGATTTAGCAGCCGGTCGTCACGACAGCACCGGTCGTCGCTGCCGAGTTCGCTGCGCCGCCACTGGAGGGGCTGTAGGTAAACGAGCAGTTGGCCGAGGCCGTACCGCCGATAACCCGGACGGTGATTATCGAGCCGATCACGGCGCCACCGGTCGCGGCACCGGTCACGAGGCCATCGTCAGTGGTGGAATAACCTTCTGCGGTGATCGCTGCCTGAGTTGCGGGGAAGGTCGAGGTCAAACCAGCGGCATCGATAATACCGGGGAGGTTGGCTGTCGGGTAGCCGTTGATCACGTTGACGATGCCATGCTCGGTACACACCGTTGCGGTGTTGTCGGCAGTAACCGCCGTTCCCGGGCAGACTGCTGCATCGGCCACCCCGCCGCGAACCAGCACGGTGCCGTGAATCATGGCAGAGGCTGACTGCACCGCGCCGCGGGCGGCGTTGAGTTTGGCGATACGCGCATCGCGCTGGATATTGGAGAAGCGCGGCAAGGCCACCGCAGCAAGAATGCCGAGGATGACGATGACAACGATCAACTCGATCATGGTGAAGCCGTGCTGTTTGGTTTTCATGGAGATCTTTCGATTATATGGACGGTTATCGGTTGACGCCGCCCATTTCGGCGACCTTCATACAGTATTTCGGCCCGCATCGAGGAAACTTGATAGCCAAACAGGGATCAGCGTTGAAATCACTTGATTGCCACGCTCGCCAGATCCCACATGGGCAGGAACACGCCCAGCGCCAGCACCAGAACAATGCCGCCCATGGCAGCAATGATGAGCGGTTCGATCCGCGCAGCCAGGGTCTTGATTTCGTAGTCCACCTCGCGCTCGTACATGTCGGCCACTTCCTGCATCAGTTCATCGATGCTGCCGGTTTCCTCGCCCACGGCAATCATCTGCATCACCACCGGATTGAACACGGCTGCGGTCTGCGCGGTTCGCAGGATCGATTCGCCCCGCTCTATGCCGTTACGCATTTGCAGAATGCGCGAGGCAATCCAGGCGTTGTCGGTCACCTCTGCCACCACCGAAAGCGCTTGCGCAGCAGGAATGCCGCTCTTGAGCGACAGCGCGAGGGTGCGGGCAAAACGGGCGAGCGTGCTTCGCAGCACGATCGAACCCGTCAGGGGAATGCGCAGCTTGAAGCGATCCCAGACCAGACGGCCTTCATCACTGGCCCGCCACAGGCGAAAGCCCGCAACGGCCAACACCAGCCCCGCCAGCAGGAACCAGCCATACGCCAGCGTAATGCGCGAAGACTCGATGAGAATTTTGGTCATCAACGGCAACTCGGCATTCAGGCCGGCATACACCTTGGCGAAGGCTGGAATGACGAACACATTGATTACGGCAATCGCAACCACCATGGCAATCAGCACAAAGGTCGGGTAGCGCAGGGCTTCCTTGATGCGGGAACGGGTTTCGCGTTCGAACTCGAGATGCTCGAACATCCGCAGAAAGATTTCGTCCAGCCGCCCGGTCGCTTCGCCCACCCGCACCATCGCGACGTAGAAAGGCGAAAAAACCTCAGGATGCTGACGCATGGACGTCGATAAATCGCGTCCGGATTCAAGCGAGTCCTTCAAAGAGACGATCACCCGGGCAAAAGCCGCATTGCTCATCGATTCGATGAGTCCGGACAGCGACCGTAGTATGGGAACGCCGGCCCGCATCAAGGTATAGAGCTGACGCGAAAACAGCTGCACGTCGATGGCTTTGACGGTGGGCGCGAAGAGGTTCACGCCCCCTTGACCTGCATCGCGGCGCTCGGTTTGGCTGGTTTCGCTGATGTTGACGGGCGAAATGCCATTTTTCAGCAGACGGCTCGCACAGTCGGCTGCACTGTCTGCCTCCAGAATGCCCTGCGTCTTTTCGCCGCCCGGAGAGCGGCCAGTATAGCTAAAGCGCAGCATCAGCTGGTTTCATCCTGCGCACTCACCCGCATGGCCTCGGCCAGCGAAGTCACGCCCGCCCGCGCCAGCGCAATGGCCTGATCGCGCAAGGTATGGCCCGCCATCGCCGCACGTGCCGCAGCCACAAAATGGGCGGGATCATTGCGTCCCAGGCTTTCCGCCAGGGTGGTGTTGATTTCAAGTAATTCATGAATGGCGCGGCGTCCGGCATAGCCGGTGCCGTGGCAACGGTCACAACCCGCACCCGCAACGTAGTCTTCTTCTCCTTGAGCATCGGTTTTCGCCCGGCCGAGCCAAACGCGTTCCTGCGGCGTCAGGGGATGGGGCGCCTTGCAGTTACCGCATACCTTGCGCATGAGCCGCTGCGCCAGCACGCCCTGCACGGAAGTCGCCACCATGAATGCGGGCACGCCCATATCGAGCAGGCGAACCGGCGTGGACGCGGCATCGTTGGTATGCAGGGTGGACAGCACGAGGTGGCCCGTCATGGCGGCGCGAAGCGCGATCTGCGCCGTTTCCGGGTCGCGCATCTCGCCGACCAGGATTACGTCCGGGTCCTGGCGCAGGATGGCGCGCAGCACGCGGGAAAAACTGAGGTCGATCTTTTCGTTCGCCTGCACCTGGATGACGCCGGGCAGCCGGTATTCCACCGGGTCTTCGACGGTGATGATCTTGGTGCCCGGCTCATTGAGTTCCCCCAGCGCGGCATACAGCGTGGTGGTTTTACCGCTGCCGGTGGGGCCGGTCACCATCACCAGGCCATTGGGGCGGTGCAGGATGGCGCGAAAACGTTCGAGCATGTCGGGCGGCATGCCGAGGCTGTCGAGGGTATGGGGATTGTCGCCCTGGCTCAGCAGGCGCATCACCACCGACTCGCCATATTGCGTGGGCATGGTGGACAGCCGCACATCGACCGTGCGACCGCGCACCTTGACCGCAAATCGTCCATCCTGCGGCAGGCGCTTTTCGGAAATATCCAGCCCGGACACGATTTTCAGACGCAAGGCCAGTGCCGGTGCGATCTTGAGATCGGCCTGGGTCTGCGGATGCAGCACGCCATCAATCCGGAAACGGATAGCCAGCTGCTTTTCCTGCGGCTCGATGTGCATGTCGGAAGCGTTCACCTGCAGCGCATCCTCGAACAGCGTTTGCAGCAAGCGCACCACCGGCGCATCGGCCTGACCCTCGCCCAGCGCTTCGAGGCCGATGATGCTGGCCTCGGTCTCGCCCATGTCGCGCGCGAGTTCCTCGGTCAGGCCATGAATGTCGTCGGTGCGCCGATAGAGCCGGTCGATTGCCGCCAGCAAGTCGCCTTCTGAAACGACCGCAAGCTGGATGCCTTCCTGGATAAGCCGGGCCACTTCATCGTAAGCAGACAGGTCCGTGGGGTCGGCCATCCCCACAAAAATATCGCCGTCTCTTCGCGCCAGCGGGATAGCGCGAAAACGTCGCGCCTGGGTTTCCGGCAACAACTGCAGGATGGCTGCTTCCGGACTGAATTTCTGCAAGTCAACGAAAGGGATGGACAGTTGCCGCGCCAACGCCTGGGCAATGTCGTTTTCTCCCGCCATCCCGCTTTCAACAATCACCCGCCCAAGTCGGCGGCCGCTTTTTTTCTGTGTCACCAGCGCAACTTCCAGATCGGCACTGGAAATCACTTTTTGCTGAACCAGCAAATCGCCCAGGCGAATTTTCTGGCGCGTAGGATGCGCGGCGGGAGGCGGGGCTGACGCAGTCTGCATGTTGGGTCGGGGTAATGTGAGAATTATCTTGTCGGTATCAAGACATATCGGCATGGACAGCCATTGCCTTAAGCGAATAAGGCATCAAATCAGGTAATTGCCGTTTTGCTTCGGGACGGCTGACACAATCTGTCAAGCCTGACCCACTGCACACAGGACCATTGCGTGCTTGACGACACGCTACTTGACCTGCTGCTCGATCATCTCGCCGGGCTGGCTACCCGGACGCAGCTTGCCCTGATAGATAAAGCCTGCGCCGTAGCGACGGCGGCCATCCGGCGCGGTGATCAATTCGTTTTCGCTCCAGATCCAGACATGGCCGTCGCGGGTGTCGAGGATGAACGCACGCGCGCCGCCCTTGCTCCCTTCGGCACCGGCCAGCGGCAGGGCCTGATAACGCTCGCCATCAGCCAACGCACTCCCCGACAGTGCCAGCCATCCCAGCAGCATCCATCCTGTTCGCATCAGGCTTCCTTTCAGGTTGATTTAAAAAGCGCGGCCACGGCCGCCGCATCCAGCACATATTCGTGGTTGCAGATGTCGTCGTGGACCCGGATCTCACCCTGGTCCGCGATGATGGCATCACATTCCGTCTGGCCGACGCTGCGCAACATGGCCTGAATCTTGTTCATATCATAGGGGCAGTGATAGCTGACCGGACGCGGGTCGTATACCCGCACATCCTCTTCCGCGAACAGGCGCTCGATCAGTTTGATCGAACCCAGTTCGAGCAATTCGTCTGCCCGCACGGTGTCGGCCAGCATCTGCACCCGGTTCCAGCCATCGGCATCGCGCAGGGCGGCGCCTGGCAACGCCTGCAAAAACAGCCCCGCCGCCGTCTCGTGGTTGGCCGCCAGCCACAGCCGGGTAGGCGCTTGTTCGGACTGCGCGAGGTAATGCTCGAACACCCCGGCCAGCGATTCGCCCTGCAGCGGCACGTGACTCTGGTAAGGCTGGTGCATCCCGGCCTGGTCAAGCGTCAGCGTGAGCGAACCCGCCCCCAGCAAGGTGGGCAAACTGCCCGCCGCCAAATCCGGCACTGCACGCGCCATGCCGCGCAGCCGCAATTGCTCATCGCAATCCATCACCAGCAGCGACACCGCACCCTCGCCGCGCAGCTGAAAGGTCAGCCGCCCGGCCTGTTTCAGATTACCGGAAACCAAGGCGGTGACCGCTGCCAGTTGGCCTAACAGTTCGTGAACCGGTTCAGCATAATCCCGCCCCGCCGTCATCTCGCGCCAGGCGGGACCGAGTTGCACCCAGGCGCCGCGAATATCGAGCTGCTCGAATAGAAAACTGCGCACCCGGTTGGGTTGTGTATCTGGCGCGCTCAATTGAGTTGCACCCGCTCGCCCCATGGCACCCCGCCCTTGCCCTTGACCAGCCAGATCACCGGATAGTTGGGCGGTAGCTTGGGAAACTCGCCCTCACCATCGGTGAAATACACCAGCATGTTGGGGCTACGATTTTCGTGCTCGACCCAGTCGAACACCGGGCGAAAATCGGTGCCGCCGCCGCCTTCGATATCTGTAGGCAGCTGCATGGTGTCCCACGGCTCGTATTCCCACGGCGCGTTTTCAGCCACGTGGTTGTCGCAGGCCAGCAGCGTGACCTTGGCGCGCACCTGGCCCTTCAAGGCGTCGAGTTCGGTGACGAATTGGCGCAGTTCGTCGTCGCTGATCGAACCGCTGGTGTCGATTGCCGCGATGACTTCCAGCCCTTCGCTCGACAGCCGTGGCAGCAACGCATCGCCTTCGCGCCGCGACGGCCGGCGCCACGAGTAATCGTCGCGCTGGTTGACCGCAAAGAAGCGCGCCAGCAGCGCACGCCACGGCAGGCTGGGCGCCAGCAGGCCGTCGACCCAGCGCATCATCGACTGCGACAGCTTGCCGGCCTGGCGCGCCGCCTGGGCAGCAGCGGCGAGGCGGTTTTTCCATTGTTCGGACAGTTCTTCGCGCTCGCTGGGCGACAACTCGTTCGGCTTTTGCGAAGCCTGGCTGCCGCTACCCTGCTGCTGCTCGGCTTCACTTTTGCCTTCCTTGCCCTGGCCGCCCGCTTCGCTGCCCTCGGGGTCGTCCTGACGCTCGTTTTCGTCGGGACTGCCGCCTTGTTCGTTGTCGCTGTCGAACAGGTGCTGGTCGAAGGATTCTTCCGGCGTGTCTTCCGGTATCAGCGGGTAGATTTCTTCCGCCGACAGGGTCTCGTAATTCTGGTCGGCCAGAATGCCATGCAACGGTGGCTTCAGGCCTTCCTCGATCAGCATCAGGTTGACCGCGTGGTCGCAGGCCACGTCCCAGCGCCGTTTGACGCGATGATTGCGGCGGTGGGGATGACCCATGGCGCAGTGCATCGCTTCGTGCGCCAGCACGAACTGCGTCTGCGCCAGCGAGAGGGTGTCGACAAACTTCGGGTTGAAATAGAACGCC
>JADMKH010000058.1 GCA_018780025.1 Thiobacillus sp. | reverse complement strand
GCGCCAATACTCAATCTTGGCTCGGGAATTTGTGCGTTAACCGGACACTACTGATGCCGGATCAATAATCAGCGCGTCCCTAAGGCAAAAAGCTGAAGAAGATGACTGAAAAGCGGTGGGCGCATGTTGATCAATTGCAGCAAATGCGTCACAAGAAACCCATTATTCACTTGAGGAGTCCGATATGCTGGTAACGTTTACGACCAATGCCTATGCTGACATCATCCTGTTTGGGGATGTTGCGCTTGCGATGCTGAAAATGATGGGGCACAGCGCAACCGTGCCCGGCGCGATTCTGGCGAAAGATGTCCCTGCGGCCCTGAGCCGCCTGAGCGCCGCCATCGAAGCAGAAAAATCCGCCCCACCCGTTGAGGACAAGGATGCGGACGAACCCCTGGTGAGCATGGCCCATCGCGCATTGCCGCTCATGGGTCTTCTCGCTGCCGCAGCCAAGGCTGAATCCAACGTCATGTGGAAATAAGATAAAACGAATGAAGAATCTCGCGCCATGAAACAAGGCAAGCATCTCTCGATGATCCGCAGCTTCCATCTCGCGGACTGGTTTACCCTGGGCAATGCAGCCTGTGGCGTCGGTTCGCTGTTCGCCGTGATGACCTATTTGCAGACCCCGGATGTGCTGCACCTGTTTTTTGCATGCGCGCTGGTTGCACTGGCATTCGTATTCGATGTTTTCGATGGCAGCGTCGCGCGTTGGCGCCAGCAAACCTCGTTGCTGGGACGCGAGCTGGATTCGCTGGCCGACGTGATCTCCTTCGGCATTGCGCCGGCGGCCATCGCCTATGGCGTCGGCATGGACGGTCTCTGGGATCGCCTGATTCTGATCTACTTCGTGGTATGCGGCGTGAGCCGCCTCGCCCGCTACAACATCACCGCCGAAACCCTGGCGCAAGGCCGCGACAAGGTAAAGTATTTCGAGGGCACACCGATCCCCAGCTCACTCATTCTCGTCATCGTTATCGCCATCGCCGCAGCCTACGGTGCGATCAGCGACCAGCTCTGGTTTGGGATGATCCACCTGGGCTCCTGGCAACTCCACCCGCTCGTCTTGATGTTCGCGGTTTCCGGCTCCTTGATGATCAGCCGGACACTGCACATTCCAAAACCCTGACACCTTTGCCGTCTCGATTCACCCCACGACAACAACCTGGCCGGACCCTTGTCAATTGCACTGCGCAAAGTCGACTTTTTTCCCCAAGTTGAGTTGTTGAAAATGTTTACTCACGGCGACGGACCTCTCTGATGCTGGTAAACAAACTTAGCAGCGCTCCACCTAGATAGAACCCCAGCGCCATGGCGTGCGATAGAGTCAAGAGAAACAAGGCAAGTGTGACCAGGCCAACAACTATTCCGCACCAAGCTGCGACAGTCATCGCGGCAGGAGAATGAAAATCAGATCGAAGCCCCAAATATTTCTATCTTCTATTTGGGTCTCAGCCATCCATGCAGCCAAAACACAAACCGGAATGCTAAACCCAAGCATCGCAGCAATATTGGCGTGCGCCTCCCACCATGCTGTGTTCGACGCCATGCTGAGCGCAGCAGCAAAGCAGCTACCCCGTATGACAATTTAGCTGTTCGATTCATCTGGCGCCCAACGTCCCGGTTCAGGGGAGGGTTAACGTCCCCTGGAGCCCATTGTTGGGCTACTGTTGTCCCTTGGCCCAACTCTCCAAGGGTTCTTTCCAGAGCTTGAGGTTCGTTTCATCGGTAAGCCGGAAAATCTTGTGTCCATCCCCGGAGTCCAGCGTAATCTCTTTGAAAGGTGCTGCACCAGGTAAACGTCCAGTACAGGATCCGAATTTATCGTCTTTGCTATCCACAATCGACAAGACGCGGCCACTGACTTTGGCATAGTCGATGGCAACAGGAATGTTCACACTCACCGGACAGCCCGCCAGCAATACGTAGTTCACTTTTGGATTGGAGATAAGGCCAGAGACAACCATCGCGGTCATTGAACCCAAGGAGTAGCCGCTAACAGTGATGTCTTCAGGTGCAGTGCCTTTCGCGAGTAGCTCCTGTACATACCCGGCAACCTTTGCGGCGTATGCCTGAGCCTGCGCATCGCTATCCGTGGCATCGGAAGTTCGCAATTCGAAAAACACGTTGAATCCGGAGTCCCGTAGTTTTTGGGAGATCGTTTTATAGTCCTTTGCAACGGCACCGCTTGTTTGCTTGACGCAACAGCCGTACATATAGATCAAGTGTTTTTCTGCGGCATTGGATGTATGCGAAAAGCCGGTTGTCAGAAGCAAGCCTGGAAACAATGCTGCGAACAGTTTCATTGTGTTCTCCTTGAAGGTTACCGCCTCAGGATGAAAGTAGGCCGCATGGCGGTAGTGGTGCGTCCCAGCGGCGAAGCCGCGCCTCGACCGGAGGCTTGGATTTTTGGGTTTGAGTCATCTCGAGAAAGATTTTTAATCTCCTTGCAGCCGTTCATGTGCGTGGATTTTCTTCAGCTGTGGATGCAGGTCTATAGCAAGCTGGCAATATACGCTTATCCGCTTTACGCACGCCATCGCACATACACCACGCTGCGTGCAAGGGACACTCCACCGTGATTGAAGGCGCCTGACCCGAATATTTACTGGAGGCGCCGGGTAATGGCGCGCCCATCGGCGGCCTGAAAGTGATGGCGGAGAGCGGATGGTTTGCAGCACGACTGTCTGGCACCGAAGACATCTACAAGATCTATGCTGAGAGCTTTCGTGACGCGGATCACCTGCATCGTATCCAGGAGGGGGCACAGATGATCGTCAGTGCTGCGGTGGGGGCATCCACGTAGCAACCGCAAATTACATCCAGGCACATTTACAGAATGGTCATGAGCACACAAACACAAATCAGCCACCCGAAGGAGCGCCTTTTATGTGCTGACGTCGAGGGATTCGATTCCTTATCTGAACTGGCCCTGGATATGCGCTCGTCGTGGGATCACGCCACCGACCAGGTGTGGCGACAGCTGGATCCGGTGCTGTGGGCGCTGACCCAAAACCCCTGGGTCGTGTTGCAAACGGTGTCGCGGGAGAAACTCCAGCAGGTATTGGCCGACCCCGCTTTCCGCAAGAACCTTGACGATCTGGTGCAAGCCCGGCGCGATGCGGCGGAGGCGCCTGCGTGGTTCCAGCAAGCCTATCCGCAATCCACGTTGAGCTGTGTCGCCTATTTCAGCATGGAATACATGTTGAGCGAGGCCTTGCCGATTTATTCGGGTGGACTCGGCAACGTGGCGGGCGATCAGCTCAAGGCCGCCGGCGATCTGGGCGTGCCGGTGATCGGTGTGGGGCTGCTCTACCAGCAAGGCTATTTTCGTCAGGTGATCGACAAGGACGGCGCGCAACAGGCGCTCTACCCGTACAACGACCCCGGCCAGTTGCCGATCACGCCGCTGCGCAAACCGGATGGCGAGTGGTTGCGCCTGGAAATTGCCTTGCCCGGTTATTCGGTCTGGCTACGTGCCTGGCAAGTGCAGGTGGGCCGCGTCAAGCTGTATCTGCTGGACAGCAATGACGCCGCAAATTACCCGGCGCATCGCGGCATTACCAGCGAACTGTATGGCGGCGGGCCGGAGTTGCGTCTCAAACAGGAAATGCTGCTCGGCATCGGCGGCTGGCGGCTGCTCGCCGCGCTCGGCATCAAGCCGGAGGTCTGCCATTTGAATGAAGGGCATGCGGCCTTTGCCGTGCTGGAACGCGCAGGCAGCTTCATGGCTGAAAACGGGCTGAGCTTCGAGGTCGCGCTGGCCGTTACCCGGGCGGGCAACCTTTTTACCACGCACACAGCGGTGGCAGCCGGCTTTGATCGTTTCGCGCCGGCTTTGATCAAGCAATATCTCGGAGGCTATGCCGAGCAGCGTCTCGGCATCAGCCGTCACGATTTACTGACCCTGGGCCGCCAGAATCCGAACGACGCGACGGAAGCGTTCAACATGGCCCATCTGGCGATTCGCGGTAGCGGGGCGGTGAATGGCGTAAGCCGTTTGCATGGCCGGGTGAGCCGGCATCTGTTTGAGCCGCTCTTCCCGCATTGGCCGACGGAAGAGATCCCGGTCGGACACGTGACCAACGGCGTTCACATGTCGACCTGGGACTCGGCCACGGCCGATGCGCTCTGGACGGAATCCTGCGGCAAGGATCGCTGGCTGGGAACGGTGGAAACGCTGGAGCAGGACATCCGCCGGGTCCCCGACGCCCGGCTCTGGCAATTCCGGACCGACGCCGCCAGGACGCTTGTTGAATACGCCCGCGAACGCTTGTCCCGCCAACTCGCCACATCAGGTGCATCGCCCGATGCGGTTGATGCGACGAAGCATCTGTTTGACAGCAACACGTTGACGCTGGGTTTTGCACGCCGCTTTGCAAGCTACAAACGACCCAATCTGTTACTGCACGATCCGGAACGATTGCTGCGCCTGCTGACCCATCCGCAACGCCCGGTACAACTCATCATGGCTGGCAAGGCGCATCCCGCAGACCAGCCCGGCCAGGCGCTCATCCAGGAATGGACACGTTTCATCCGGCGACCCGAGGTGCGCCCGCATGTGATCTTCCTCAGCGACTACGACATGCATCTGACCGAACAGTTGGTGCAGGGCGTGGATGTCTGGCTCAACACGCCGCGTCGCCCCTGGGAAGCGTGCGGGACCAGCGGCATGAAGGTGCTGGTCAATGGCGGCATTAATCTGTCGGAACTGGACGGCTGGTGGGCGGAGGCCTACACGCCGGAGGTGGGCTGGGCACTGGGGGATGGGCAGGAACACGATAGCGATCCCGCCTGGGATGCCCGCGAAGCGGAGGCCCTGTATGACCTGCTCGAACGCGAAGTGATCCCCGAGTTCTATACCCGCGACGCGCAAGGCATTCCCACTGCCTGGGTGGCCCGGATGCGGGAAAGCATGGCGCAGCTGACGCCGCGCTTTTCCAGCAACCGCGCGGTGCGCGAATACACCGAGCAACACTACCTCCCGGCGGCGTCAGCCTACCGCGAGCGGGCTGCCGATAAAGGCAAACTTGGAGCGGAGCTGGTTAACTGGCGCCGCGCGCTGGAGCAAAAATGGGCCGCACTGCGTTTCGGCGAAGTGAAACTTGAAACCGATGGTGCGCAGCACGTATTTGAAGCGCAGGTCTATCTCGATGACCTCGACCCGGAGGCCGTGCGGGTCGAACTTTATGCCAATGGCATTGACGCTGCCTTGGCGGAGCGCGTGGAAATGAAACGCGTACGTCAATTGGTGGGAGCTACAAATGGTTACGCCTATCGCGCTGCGGTTCCCGTAGCACGCCCGGCAACGGACTATACAGCGCGGCTCATACCGCGCCATGCGCGCGCGGGGGTTCCGCTGGAAGATGCACACATCCTGTGGCAGCGATGATCACGCTGAAAAATCGCAATATCGGGGACGCCCCGGACTTTTTTCTGCCCCCTGTCCCAACCCGATTGGCCGCGCTTGTGCGCCCGCACGATTTTTCCGGTCATTCGCGCATCTCGCCGTCGACGTAAAACCAGCGCACGCCTACCCGCTCGAAACGGCTGATTTCATGCAGTTTGAACGCACGGCCATTGCACTTGTAGCGCGCAATGAATTCGACCGTGGCGTGGCTGTCATCCAGCGGGGTGTACGACTTGATCGCCAGCCCCAGCCACTGCGGACGCGGCGTTGCGTCGAGATCAAGTTCCGCAGGACGGGTATCGGGATGCCAGGTCGCCCGCAAATAATCTTCCAGCCCCAACACAAAAGCACTGTAACGCGAGCGCATCAGGCTTTCGGCATCCGGCGCGGCGGTGCCCGCATGAAATTGCCCGCAGCAGTTTTCAACCGTATGCCCCGATCCGCACGGACACATTAACCCGCTCATGATCGGCTGCCCGGACAATTCAGCTTTGGCTGGATGTACGGCCAAACGGCGTCGAGCATCCTGGCCTGCGCCTTTTCGTTGGGGTGAATGCCATCGGCCTGCATCAGCCCCGCCGTAATGCCCACGCCGCAGACAAAGCACGGCACGCGAATGATCTTCTCCTCACGCGCCACCTCCACATACAGCCTCGCCACCGCATCGGCGTAAGGCTTGCCGTAGTTGGGCAACACCGGTGCCTCCAGCAACGCCACCCAGGCGCCGGCCGTCTTGGCCTGCCGGATCAGGCTGACCAGGTTCTGCCGGATCACGTTGGGTGGCGTGCCCCGCAGGGCATCGTTGCCGCCGAGCTCGATCAGCACGCCTTGCGGCTGCTGTCGATTCAGCGCAGGCTTCAGGCGTTGCAAACCATTTTGCGTGGTGTCGCCGCTCACGCTGGCGTTGACCACACGCCAGTCGGGCGCCCTTTTTTTCAGGCGTGCATCGAGCCGATCCACCCAGCTTGAGCCATTTTCCAGCCCATAGCCGGAACTCAGGCTGTCGCCGACAATCAACAATGCGCATGGGCTGGCCGCCGCCCACCCCGGCAGCGACAACAAGAACAGCATCCACGCGCGATAATTCATTCACTCACCTTAACCTGAACCCAGCTCAATGACGCCCCCAGACAGCGCCCAGTTCCCCGCCAGCTTAACCAACTCATTGCAATCGGGTAGCGTCGTCATCGCCCGCGCCCTGTCGCAGCGCGTGGCCACCGCCGACGGCACCCTCGTCATCCTCAGCGAAGTCGAGCTTGACGTCAAAGCGGGCGAGATCCTGGCCATCACCGGCGCCTCGGGTTCCGGCAAATCCACCCTGCTCGGTTTGCTGGCCGGACTCGACCAGCCAAGCTCAGGCGAAATCTTTCTGCTCGGCCAAGGCCTCAACGCGCTCGACGAAGATGCCCGCGCCCGCTTGCGCGCGGGCCGCGTCGGCTTCGTGTTCCAGTCGTTTCAGCTGTTGCCCGCGCTCACCGCACTGGAAAACATCCTGCTGCCGCTGGAGCTGGCGGGGCGCACCGATGCGCGCGAACGCGCCACCCACTGGCTTGAGCGCGTCGGCCTTACCGCGCGCGCCGCGCACACCCCGCGCCAGCTGTCCGGCGGCGAGCAGCAACGCATCGCCATCGCGCGCGCCTTTGCCACCGACCCGCAGATCCTGTTTGCCGACGAGCCGACCGGCAACCTCGACGCCGACACCGGCGCGCGCATCATCGAGCTGCTGTTCGAACTCAATGCCTCCGCCCACACCACGCTGATCCTCGTCACCCACGACGACGCGCTGGCGTCGCGCTGCCAGCGCCGCCTGCACCTGGTTGCGGGCCATGCAAGCGAGGTGGCCATCGCATGAGGTTTCTGCGGAAGGGTCGCTGCGCAGCAGCGGGGTACCCACCGGCGTACCCTTTACGGGTGCTATGGTTGGGCCTGTGGTTGCTGCGGCGCGAACGCGGCAGCGGCGAATGGCGCGTGCTGTTGCTGGCGCTGATTATCGGCGTCGGCAGCGTCAGCACCACCGGCTTTCTGGGCGACCGTTTGAAACGCGCCATGGGTGAGCAGGGCGCAAGTTTTCTTGGCGCCGATCTGCTGGTTACCAGCCCGCATGCGATTGAAAGCTGGCCCAGCCCTTCCTTGCGCACCAGCAACGCGCTCGAATTCACCAGCATGATTGCCAAGGGCGATGCCTTCCAGCTCGCCACCTTGCGCGCTGTCGACACCGCCTACCCGCTGCGCGGCAGCGTGCGCATCGCGCCGCAGCCCTTCGCCGAAAGCACATCACGCCCGGCACTCCCCCCACCCGGTGCGATTTACGTCGCCCCCGATCTGCTCCCGCTGCTGTCGGCCAGCGTTGGCGACCGCGTGCAAATCGGCGAAGCACATTTCACCATCGCCGGCGTGGTGGCCGAAGAGCCGGGCCAGCTCGGCGGCGTGTTCGGCTTCGCCCCGCGCGTGTTCCTGCGCGCTGACGAAGTCGAACGCACGCAGGTGCTGCAACCGGGCAGCCGCGTCACCTATCTCTATCAGTTTGCGGGCGAACCCGATCAACTCGCGGCGTTTGGCGCGGCACTCAAACCCACACTCGACAGCACCCAGCGCCTGATCGGTTCGCGCGAAGGCGTCGAAACCCTGCGCGGCGCATTTGCCAATGCCGACCGCTACATCCAGCTCACCGCGCTCATCAGCCTGCTGCTGTCGGTCGCCGCCATCGCGATTGCCGCCCATCGCCATGCGTTGCGCCATTACGATCAAGCGGCATTGATGCGTTGCATGGGCGCCACCACGGCCCAGTTGCGCATCCTGTATGCTGTGCAGCTGCTGACACTGGGCGTGCTCGGCAGTTTGATCGGTGTCGCCATCGGCGCGCTGATGCAACAGGCGCTGGCGGGACTGGTCTTGCCCGACGCCGTTACCCGCTTGCCTTCGCTTGGTCTGGCGCCGGTAGGCATCGCCATCGTCAGCGGCCTGCTGGCGCTGGCGGGCGCCAGCCTGCCCGCGCTGATGCGTCTGATCCGTGTACCGCCGCTGCGCGTGTTACGGCGCGAGCTGCCGCCGTTGCCGCTTGGCGCCTGGATCAGCGCCGCCGTCAGCGGGTCGGCGCTGCTGTTGCTGATTGCCTGGTATGCGGGCGATGCCAAACTGGTCGGTGTCTTTGTCGGCGCGCTGGCCGGACTCATTCTGGTGCTCACCCTGCTGGCCCGGCTGGCGCTCTTCGCCGGCCGCGGCGTCCAGCGCCTGTCTCACGGCCCGGTACGCTTCGGCCTCGCGCAGCTGCTGCGCCATCGTTTCGACAGCACCCTGCAGCTCGGCGCCTTCACCCTGGCGCTGTTCCTGGTGGCCTTGCTGGCATTGGTGCGCAGCGACCTGATCGCCGGCTGGCAACAACAACTGCCGCCCGAGGCGCCCAACTATTTTCTGGTGAACATCGCGCCCGATCAGCAGAAACCGGTTGCCGCATATCTGTCGCAGCATCAACTCAAGGCTTCCGCGCTTTACCCCATGGTGCGGGGCCGCCTTGCCACCAAAAACGGCATGCCCATCGCCTCCACCCTGCCGCCGGAATCGCGCGACAGCAACACCCTGCGGCGCGAACTCAACCTCACCTGGACCGCCACCCTGCCCGCCAACAACGCCGTGCTGGAAGGGCGCTGGCATGGCGCCCACAACACCGCAGAAATCTCGGTCGAATCCGGCATGGCCGAGCGGCTCAATCTCGCGCTGGGCGACACGCTCGGCTTCCAGATCGGCGACCAGACGCTCACCGCGCGCATCACCAGCCTCCGCAGCGTGAAATGGGATTCGATGCAGCCCAACTTCTTCGTCATCTTTGCCCCCGGCCAGCTCGACGCCCTGCCCGCCGCATCCATCGCCAGCGTTTACGTTCCGCCCGGCGCATCCGGCATGCTGCCCGGATTCGTCAAGGCCTTCCCCGGCGTCACCGTGCTCGCGCTCGACAAACTCATCGCCAATATCGAAGCCGTGTTCGACCAGATCATCGGCGCGATTCAGTTGCTGTTGGGATTCCTGCTTGCCGCCGGCATGGCCGTCGTCATCGCCACCTTGCTGGCCAGCCTCGATGCGCGGCAACAGGAAGCCGTCCTGCTGAGAACGCTGGGCGCCCAGCGCGCCTATCTGGCCAAAGGCTTGTGGAGCGAGTTTCTCGCCCTGGGCCTGCTGGCCGGCCTGCTCGCCAGTGCCTGTGCCGAAATCGCCATGGCGCTGATTTCGGACCGGCTGTTCGACCTGCCCGCCCGCCTGCACCCCTGGCTATGGCTTGCCCTGCCGCTGGCCGGCGCATTGCTGGTCGGCATGAGCGGCTGGCTCACCACGCGCCACATCACCCGCGTGCCGCCGATGCAGTCGATCCGTGCGCTGAATTGAATGATGATTGGAAACGCGATGCTGCAACAAAATTCATGACAAGCGAAACGCCCCGCTCACCGGACACTGAGGTCAGTTGTTCGAATTGCAAAGCCTGCTGTTGCCGGCTGGAAGTCATGCTCATTAGCGATACAGGTGTGCCCCGGCATTTTATCGAGATCGACAAATGGGGCAGCCAGACGATGGCACGGCTGCAAGATGGCTGGTGTGCAGCGCTGGACCGAAACACCCTGAAATGCACGATTTACGACAATCGACCCTGGGTGTGTCGTGAATTCAAGATGGGCGAATACGAGTGCATGGCCGAGCGCGCCGCCAATTTGCAGATTGAATGACCAGACAAGCTTCGCGGGGAGGGGACAAATGCTTCCGGTGCGGCTTCCGCTTCTTAGCGATGTACCCGCCCTGATTTTGGATGGAGGTCAGCGCTCACCGCCTCGCGCTCGTCGAACACGAAGCAATCGCCCCGGTAGTGCGCGCCGCCCGTCTCTTCAAAATATTTGAGGATGCCGCCTTCGAGCTGATACACGTGTTCGATGCCGATTGCCCTCATATGAATGGCGGCTTTTTCGCAGCGGATGCCACCGGTGCAGAACGACACCACGGTTTTGCCGACGTAGTCGTCGCGGTGTTTGTCCAGCTGCGGCGGGAATTCGCTGAACACGCCGATGTTGTACTCGACTGCGTTCTCGAAAGTGCCGGCCGCGACTTCGTAGTCGTTGCGGGTATCGAGCATGACCACCGGGCGGCCTGCGTCGTCGGTTCCGCGATCCAGCCATTTTTTTAGCGTAGCGGCGGCCACGGAGGGCGCGCGTCCCGCTTCCGGGCGGATCAGCGGGTGCTTCATGGTGATGATTTCTTTTTTCAGCCGCACCCGCATTCGCTTGAATGGCGGCTCGGCAGAGAGACTTTCCTTGGGTGCAAGGTCTGCAAAGCGCGGGTCGGCCCGCAGATACGCAACGATGGCGTCGACCGCCTCGCGCGAACCGGCCAGGAAGACGTTGATGCCCTCCGGTGCGAGCAGGACGGTGCCCTTCAGATTCAGTTCCAGGCAGCGTGCGCTCAGGTCGGCCCTGAGCGCCTCGCGGTCGGCAAGGCTGACGAATTTATAGCAGGAAATATTGACGACGGACACGGTAAAACCCTTTCAGCAAGCCGGCATTATACGAAGCGGTTCTGCCTTGCCGGGGGTTTTTGATACCCTTCGGGCTTCCCTCCGCACATTTCCCGACCATGAAACGCCCCACACCCTCCGCCACGCCTGCACCCAAGGCCGCCTACGTCGATCCGCTGGCCGATGTGTTGCGCCCCGGCCAGTCGATCGAGTTGCTGAAGGAACTGCATATCCTGACACGCGACGGCAAGCTCAACCAGGACAGCCGCCGCAAGCTCAAGCAGGTTGCACACCTGTGCCAGTTCATCGAACCGCTGCTCGACGAAGTGCTGGGCCGACAGGACACGCTTCTGCTTGCCGACCATGGCGCAGGCAAGTCGTATCTGGGTTTCATCCTGTACGACCTGTTTCTGAAAGACCGCCCCGGCGCCCACATCTACGGCATCGAAACCCGCGACGCGCTGGTGGAAAAGTCGCGCGAGCTGGCCGCGAGGCTAGGTTTTACGCGCATGTCGTTTTTGAACAAGACGGTGGCGGAATCGATCACCACGGCCACCCTGCCCGCGCGCATCGATATCGTCACCGCGCTGCACGCCTGCAACACCGCAACCGACGATGCGATCCGCTTTGCGCTCGCCAAACAGGCCCGCCACATCGTGCTGGTGCCCTGCTGCCAGGCCGAGGTCGCGGCCGTGCTGCGCAAACATAAAAACGAATCCTTCGGCAAAACCCCCTTGTCCGAAATCTGGCGTCACCCCATCCATACCCGTGAATTCGGCAGCCAGCTCACCAACGTGTTGCGCTGCCTGCAACTGGAATCACACGGCTACCAGGTTACCGTCACCGAACTGGTGGGCTGGGAACACTCGATGAAGAACGAGCTCATCATTGCCACCCAGACCGGCTCACCCCGCAACAATGCACGTGAACGGCTGCAGCAGATTTTGCAGGAACTCAATCTGCAGGAACTCGAAGCACGTTTTCTCGGCCCGCAATAAGCGCCGGAACGGCTCAGGCTGCCGGCTGAAGCGGAATCAGTTTGACCGGCACACTCGCCTTGTCGCTGTTGATCCAGATTTCACCGTCCTGCACCATGCATTGCAGGCGCATGCTGCGCTCGGCCAATGCGGCAAGCGCCTGGCTGGTTTCAGTGGGAAGTTGCAATACCGCCAAATTGGTCAGGCGTGTCAGCTTGCTGGCGATTTGTTTCCACCAGATTTCGCAGCTGCTGGTGTAACACAGCACAATCACCTGTTTGGCACGGCTGCAGGCACGACGGATGCGCGCTTCGTCGGGTTGTCCCAGGTCGATCCACAACGTGATCTCGTCTGTCAGGCTTTTAACCCACACCTCTGGCTCGTCAACATCGAACAGCCCCTTGGTGAACGCAATGCCTTCTTGCGCGTTGAGCGCGTAGGCCAACACCCGCGCCATCATGCGCTCGTCGGTTTCGGAAGGGTGGCGTGCGATCGTCGGCGCGTGATCGGCATAATAATTCCGGTCCATATCGACGATTTGCAGTTCAGCTTTATAGATTGTGGCTTTAAGCGCCATGGTGAACTCCATGCATACCCGGAGGGCATCAATTCCTGAATGGCACCAATAAAAAAACCCCGGCGAACCGGGGTTTTTTCTCCAGACCGTTTTAAATTACGAAACGATTTGGATGTTTGATGCTTGCTTGCCCTTGGGGCCAGTGGTCACTTCAAAGCTGACTTTCTGGTTTTCCTGCAGGGACTTGAAGCCGCTGGAGTTGATTGCGGAGAAATGTGCAAAGAGGTCTTCGCCGCCATTATCCGGGGTGATGAAACCAAAACCTTTTGCATCGTTAAACCACTTTACAATACCCGTTTCCATCTTGCTTTTCCTATCTATCTAAAAAATTGAGCGACATGCTCTATCAATCGAATTTCAAGGAAAAAGGCTTACCAGAGGTAGTGCAATTTAAAGCTTGAATCCAACAGATGGCGTATAGATAACACAGAATTTTCGGATGTCAAAGCGTTTTCCCATCCGGCTTCAGCGCACGCAGTATCAATGTGTCGCCACGCTGCGTAAATTCAATATGTTTCAGCACGCTCATTCCCAGCAAAATCTGTTCGCCCGCCATGCCAGGATTGATGCTGGCTGGCACATCGCCCAACGCAAACGGGCCGAACGCCAACGCATCCAATCGGGTAGCCCGCGTGGCAACCGTTCCGTTAGCGGTGATCGATTGTTGATATGCGCCGGCCTTCAAACCCAACTTTCCCGCCAATCCCGCCGGCACCGACACCAGGGTTGCGCCCGTATCAAGCAGAAAGGTAACGGGTTGCCCATTGATCGTGCCGGGGAAAATATAGTGCCCGTCGCCGCTGCGTTTCAGTACCAGATCCGCGCCGGGCGCAATCTGTAATTGCCGGTTAGGGTTGTTGCGTGCCTGCAGACTGTTCTCGAAATAAAAATAGAACATTCCGAGTATCAGCAGGCTGGCAATCCAAGCCATGCCGCGACCAAGGAGTCGATGCGGGTTTTCCGAAGAATTGGGATGATCTGAATTCACAGCAGGTGGACCGATCTGAGGATGAATCGTTCGGCGCAACGCGCCCAGGCATCCAAGCCTAAATCAAGTCACACGTGCAAGGGAAGTCACGGCATCACCCGCGGAGTGGCGCCCAAGCCAATGCGCGATAGTCAGGATTCAGCCATGATGGCTGCGCGGCTGTGAAAACCGGCAGTGCGGTGCGTCGCCAAACGCCTCTCGCAAATAACGGGTTTCTATATGCAGCAAGCGCTCGTGATCTCCTGCCTCCAGATAAATGTCCGGCTTCGCCATCAGGGCGTCATCCCACACCATCTCCACACCCCAGGCATTCGGCAAGCCCGGCACCACGCCCGGTGAACACTCCTTGAACAGGCTGCTCACGCTGGTCTCGTCGGCCAGACTGAACTCCATGTCATGATCCAGCCCAAGTCGACCGAGATGGATTTCCTGATCGGCCGGGATCATCGCCACCATCTGGCAACCTACGCCATTGAGCAGCACGCCCTTGGCCACGCGATCGGGCGTGACCCTGGCTGCGCGCGCAGTGGCGGCGCTGGTCTGGGTATGCGGGTGCGCCACGATATCAAACGGAATCATATGCTGGTCCAGAAAACGTTCCATGCGATGCATTGCGTTCATGATCGGCTCCTTCCAAGGTGAATTAACTCATCTCACTATAGTTCACGCCCAGTGGTGTGCACGGCAACCTGATCAACCGCATTAACGCGGCCTGGAGCGATCGACCCCGCGAAAAGGGCGGCGCGTATTTCTGGGGTGCTCCTGCATCTGGCAAGCGCGGCGAAACGCCAGCAACGCTTCCTGTGCGTGCCCCAGCACGCTGGTGTGAGGGTAATGGCCTCCCGCAGTCAGTTCCCCCACCGGAACGCCCGTCAGCAACGCGATCCCTTCGCTGACAGTGTCCGCCGTGTGAATGTGGAAACGTCCCCGGGCAACCGCGTCGACCACGCGTGGTTCCAGCATCAGATGACGCCGGTTGCGGGCGGGAATGAGCACGCCCTGGCGCCCATCCAGGCCCGCCGCCTCGCACACGCGGAAATAGCCTTCGATCTTCTCGTTGACCCCGCCCACCGGCAGCACCTCGCCGTGCAGGTTGACCGCACCCGTAATAGCGATGCCTTGCCGAATCGGCAATCCCGACAGCGACGACAGCAGCGCATAGAGTTCGGCGCAGGACGCGGAATCGCCCTCCACGCCATGATATTGCTGCTCGAAGACGATGGAGGCGTTGAGCGAAAGCGGCGCGAGGTGGGCGAACAGCCCGGCCAGATAGCCCTGCAGAATGAAGACGCCCTTGTCGTGGATCGGGCCGGACAGCTCCACCTCGCGTTCGATGTTGAGCAGGCCCTCCTCGCCTGCGTAGGTGCGCGCGGAAAGCCGCACCGGCAGCCCGAACCGGTGATCCCCCAGATCAATATGGGTGAGGCCATTGAGCTGGCCCACCCGGTCGCCATGCAGGTCGATCAACACATCGCCCTCGAAAATCGATTCGCGTAAACGCTGTTCGGGGTAATCGTGCCGCCCGATGTGCGCCTGCAACGCCGCCTCGACGTCTGACGCCGTGACCAGACACGGCCCGCGGGCGCGGCAGACCGCAGCGCTTTCCATCACCAGCGCTTCGGTGCGGGCGAATATCGCGCTCTCGCGCGACTGGTCGTCGGCCTCGCGATGCGACTCCTCCAGCAGTCGCGCCACCGCTGCGGCCGAGAAATGCGGCAGACCATACTGGCGACAGGCATGGGCGACAAAAACTGACGAGGCGCGACGGGTATCGGCGCTGGCCGAAAAGCTGTCGGCGAAGTCCACCTTGGCGCGGAAATGGCGGGTGAACTCCGGCGCCGCTTCCTGCAATTCGTAATACTGGTCGCGCGAGCCGATCAGCACGATCTTGACCTCAATATCGACCGCCTCCGGCACCAGCGACACCGTCGCAATCGGGGTCAAGGACACGCCCGGCTCTTCGATCTGCAGCCGACCGCTGCGCAGAAAGCGCCTCAGCTTTTCCCACATCAGCGGGTCGGCCAGTACATCGCGCAGATACAACATCAGAAAACCGCCATGTGCCTGCAACAAGCTGCCCGCGCGGATGCACGAAAAATCGGTTAGCAGCACGTCGTTCTCGGACTGGTATTCAATGCTGCCGAACAACGCGCGGAACAGCGGGTTGTCCTCGACGATCACCGGCGCCCCGGCGAGCCCGCCGTTATCGACCACCAGGTTGACGCGGTAACGCTTCAACCTGTTTTGCAAGGCTTCCTGCCGGGTTTCGTCTTCGCCCACGCCATGAAAAAGTTCCAGGTTGTCGAGCACATCCTGGGCAATCGCATCGAGATAGGCGTTGAGCTTGGAAGCGTCCTTGATCTGCTTGTTCAGCCCGCCACGAATGGCCTGCCATTCACGCTCCAGCAGCGGCTTCACCACCCGCCGCCGCAACACGGCCAAGGCTTCATTCATCGCGCGCTCAAGCGGTTGCGTCTGCTCGAAATAGCGGGTTATTTCGGCGCGCAATTCCTGGTCAGCCTGTTCGATCGCCAGCCGGCGCGCCTTCGGCAACGCCAGCACTTCGTCTTCGGTCAGCGCCTGGCCCTTCTTGCCGGTCAGGGTAAACATCATGCGCCCATCTTCACGATACAGTGAAAAGCCACGTGCTTCGGCAAATGCCGACAGTGCCGCATAGGCCTGGGTTTCCTCGACCTTCCAGGCCTTCTCGATGCGCGCGCTTTCGACTTTGTATACCTGCCCCGCCAGGCATTGCGGAATGTCCGCTTGCAGGGTTTTCACCGCTTGCGCCAGCAACTGGCGCAGCAAGCGTCCCTCGCCCGCCGGCAGGCGCAACGCCAGCGGGCGCTCCGCCGCATCAAAGTTGTGCAGATAGCATAGATCGGGAGGTATCCGTCGGCTTGCAGCCACCTCGTGCATCGCCTGCTTGAGCAGCGAGGAGCGGCCACTGCCCACTTCGCCCAGCACGAACAGGTTGTAATTGGGCTGGTCCATTCCCAAACCAAAACGCGCGGCGGCTTCTGCGCGCGTCTGGCCAATCCACGGCAAGGGCTCCTCGATGAGTTCAGACGTATCGACAAATCCCAGTGCGTCGGGATCAATGGTCAGGCGAAGGTCGGCGGGCGACAAGACGGTAATGGGCATAGGTTAGGCGCAGGTTTAATCAAGATCGCAAACGGCGACCACATGGCCATTATGAACTTAAGGTCATCACTCGCCGAAGGGCACATGACACGGTTTATCCCTACAATCCAGAAAACTGACCGGGCCACCGCGTAAAACGCCTCATGAAATCTGACCAGCGTGCCTTCTTCCTCCTGATCGCACTCATCGGCGGGCTGGCCATATTCAGTTCCACCCTGTCGAAAACGCCGGTGCTGCCGCTGTTCGCTCATGCGCTCAACGCCAGTCCGGCTGAAATCGGCTGGATCGTCATGGCGTCCACGATTCCTGGTGTGCTCATCAGCTACCCAGCGGGTGCATTGTCAGACCATCTGGGCCAGCGGCGCTTGTTGCTGGCGTCGCTGATCGTGTTTGCCACCGCGCCGTTTCTGTATCTGCTGATCGAAACACCCTGGCAACTGATGGCGGTGCGTTTTTATCACGGCTTTGCCACTGCAATTTTCGGCACCGTGGCGAGCGCGGCGATTGCGGAACGCTATACAACCGACCGCGCCGCAAAGCTGTCCACCTATTCCTCGGTCACCCTCGTCGGGCGCTCCATCGCGCCGTTTCTCGGCGGGTTCCTGATCTCGCTGGCGAGCTTTGACGCGGTGTATATCGCCTGCGCCATCAGCGGCGTGCTGGCGCTGGCAGCCGGCCTGCTGCTGCACCCACAAGGGGTACGCCGCCAGACGCTCGCCCCTTGGGCGGTCTTGGCGCAGCGCGACGACACGCCGGCGCCCACGATCAAGCGCGAACGACCCCGCTTCCGGGCCAGCCTCGCCACCGTGCTGCGCGACCGCGGCATCATGCTGGTGAGCCTGATCGAGGCCGCGCAGTATCTGGTGTTCGGCGCGGTCGAAGCCTTCCTCGCCCTGTTCGCCGCCTCGCTCGGCATCCCGGCGTGGCAAATCGGCGTCATCCTCGGCGTGCAGCTCCTCAGCATCGTCTTCGCCAAGCCGCTCATGGGCAAGGTATCCGACCGCATCGGCCGCCGCCGCGTCATCCTGCCCGGCCTGCTGATCGGCGCAGCGAGCGTCGTGCTGCTGCCCTATTTCCCGAACTTCATCGGACTGTCGGTGCTGAGCCTCGCGTTCGGCCTCGGCTTCGCCACCGTCACCTCCTCCACCGCCGCGCTCGTCGCCGACCTCACCCGCAACGGCCGCTACGGCTCATCGATGGGCGTGCTGCGCACGGTGATGGACGTCGGCCAGTC
>JADMKH010000020.1:16899-17950 GCA_018780025.1 Thiobacillus sp. | reverse complement strand
TCGAATCGCGCGGCATCAAGTTCATCCACAGCGGCGTCAAGCGCATCCAGCCCGATGTCATTCAGGTTGATCTCGAAAACGGCGATGTGCTGTTTTACGACACCCTGCTGATCGCCACCGGCGCCACCGGCATGACAGACGAGGTTCCCGGTCTTGCCGAGCACACCCACTCGGTCGTCCACATCGATCAGGCCGAGCGTGCGCATGAGGCCTACCGCGAGTTTGTCCGGCATCCCGGTCCCGTCGTGATCGGCGCAGCGCCGGGAGCAAGTGTGCTGGGGCCCATTTATGAATACGCTTTTCTGGTCGACGCCGACCTCAAGCGGCGCAACATTCGCGATCGGGTGTCCATTACCCTGGTGACGCCGGAACCCTATCCCGGGCATCTTGGACTCGGTGGCGAAGGGGGCAGCCGCGGCGCGGTCACCGCAGCACTCGTCGATACCAAAATCAGCATGATCTGTAACGCGCGCACCGTTCGCATCGACAAGGACACCATTCATATTGTGGAACTCGATGCGGCGGGCAAGGAAAAACAGACCCACACCCTGCCCTACGCTTATTCCGTGTATTGGCCTGCATTCGGCGGTGTGCCTGGCGTGCGCAATGCGACCGGTTTGGTCAATGAACGCGGGCTGGTCGTGGTGGACGAGTATCTGCGCAACCCGGATTATCCGAATGTGTTCGCCATCGGCGCCTGTGTGGCGCAACCGGTAACAGTAAAAACGCCGGTTCCTATCGGGCCGCCCGACTCGGTATATTCAATCACCCAGGCCGGCGAGGTTGCGGTGCAAAACATTCTGGCCTGCCTGAACGACACCCCTTTGGTGAGTTATGTGCCGCAACATGCCAAGTGGCTGAGCGATATGGGCAACACCGGCGCAGCCTATTTGTCCGAGCCGCAGGTTCCGCTGCGCGACATCAACTGGATGCGCCAGGGCCGCTGGGTCCACCAGGCCAAGGTCGATTTCGAAAAGTATTTCGTCAACAAGATTCGCCTCAAGCCAAGTGGGCAAGCGCCTTCGATTGCGTCCAAAGTTGCCAGCGTGAT
>JADMKH010000020.1:15793-16889 GCA_018780025.1 Thiobacillus sp. | reverse complement strand
CGGCAGCACACTGGAAATTCATCTGCCCAAGGATCCGGGCTTTGAACTCCGTGCGCTGGCCCGTTCGCTGGGCCGCGATCCCGATGCGCTGGCCACCGAGTTGCTGGCTGCCGCCGTGGCTGACGCCAAGTCGTACCTGAACGAAGCCGGAGTCGAATCATTGGCGTTATCCCGGCGCGAATTGCTGGTTGAAGATCTTCCGGAACGTCAGCCTGGTGTCGAATTTCACGGGGGGGGAACCTGATTTATCCCGCATTCACTGCGATTGTCCCGAACCGACCCCACAGGAGATATCCATTATGAGCACCGACATGCCCGAACGCGACGCAGAAGGTTATCTGGTTGAGCCCGGCGACTGGAACGAGGAAGTGGCCCAGGCGCTGGCCGCTGAAGAAAACCTCACGCTCAACGACGACCATTGGGACGCCATTCGTTTCATGCGCGAATTTTACGAAGAAAACCAGATCGCGGCCGACGCACGTTTCGTCATTAAACATCTATCCCTGCGCATGGGAAAAGAAGCACACAAAAAGCTCTTCGAACTGTTTCCGTACGGCTATGTGAAGCAGGCCTGCAAGATTTCGGGCATGCGGCGACCGCGTGCCTGGAGCACGGGTTAAGCCCCATAACTGATCGCTATACTTCATGTCATTACGCTCTGGAGAAGGCCTGAAAATGAGCCAAAAAACCACGGGTTGGGCGCCGTTTTCCCTGGGATTCCGGCCATTTTTTCTGGCAGCCGGGCTCTACGCTGTGCTGATGATGGCCCTCTGGCTGCTCGTGTTGCGTGGCAGCCTTCGCATTGGCAACTTGTCCCCCGCCGTCTGGCACGGCCATGAAATGCTGTTCGGTTTCGCCGTGGCCGTGATTGCCGGCTTCCTGCTCACGGCCGCGCAGAACTGGACCGGCATCCGCACCCCATCCGGCCCGCCGCTCGCTGCGCTGTTTCTGCTGTGGCTGGCGGGACGGCTCGGCTTCCTGATTCCGGGCCTGCCTGCGGCAGCAGTCGCGCTAATCGACCTGTCGTTTCTTCCTGTGCTGGCGTTGACTCTGGCATGGCCGATCATAAAAGCGAAGCAATTGAACAACGCCCACT
>JADMKH010000020.1:0-15783 GCA_018780025.1 Thiobacillus sp. | reverse complement strand
GTGCTGCTGGCGCTGACGGCAGCCAATGCGCTGGTGCACCTGGACGGACTGGGATGGACATCCGGCACCGCAAGACTGGGCCTGTACCTGGCTGCCTATGGGGTGGTGACGCTCATCGTGCTGATGGGTGGGCGGGTGATTCCCAGCTTTACCGACAACAAGCTGCGCACCCGCGCGCGGCGCTGGAAAACCATCGAGTGGCTGGTCCCGCCCGCCACCATCAGCGCGCTGCTCGCCACGCTGATTGCGCCCGATTCACTCGTCACTGCACTGCTCGCCGCCCTTGCTGCCGGGGTTCATTTCATTCGGCTGGCAGGCTGGTACACCCGAAAACTCTGGGCAGAACCGCTGCTGTGGATATTGCATCTGGGCTATGCCTGGATTGCGCTTGGCTTTGCGCTGCTTGCCTTGTCGGCGGCAGGCGTCGACGCTGCGGCCAGCAGTTCGCTGCATGCTTTCACCGCCGGCGGCATCGGCGCGCTAACCCTGGGCATGATGGCCCGGGTCTCGCTCGGGCATACCGGGCGCATGCTGGAACCCGCCCCCGTGATGAAGTGGGCTTTTGCGGCAATCAATCTCGCTGCGCTGATCCGCGTTGCGGTGCCGCTGTTTTTTCCGGCGGCCTATTCTCAGGGCATGACCGTTGCCGGGCTGATGTGGATGGCCGCGTTTGGTTTGTTTGCCGCACTCTACACGCCGATGCTGCTGCGTTCACGGGTCGACGGAAAACCAGGCTGATTGGCGCGGCCCGCGCATTGACGCGAGCGGCACAACGGGTGCAGGCTTGAGTCTCATGCCTAACCGTTCGCGCCTGACACCCCATGTCCATTCGTTTACGTAGCCTGCGCTGGCTTGTCCTCTATCTGGTTTCGTCTTCCGTTCTGGCCGCTGCGCCCGACGGCGTGGTGGCCGTGTCCCACCCTGCTGCGGCCGCGGCCGGCGCGCGCACGCTGGCGCAGGGTGGCAATGCCATTGATGCCGCCGCCGCGGTGCAGTTCGCACTCAACGTGGTCGAGCCGCAATCATCCGGCATTGGCGGCGGCGGCTTCATGCTGATTCACCTGGCCAAAACCGGCGAGACGCTTATCGTCGACTCACGCGAACAGGCGCCCGCCGCCGCCACCGCCGACATGTTTGCATCCGAGGGTTTGGCGATGCCGTTTCCATTGGCGTCGACCAGTGGACTGGCAGTCGGCGTGCCGGGCACCCTGCGTGGCGTCGACACCGCGCTGCGGCGCTGGGGCACGATGAAACTGGCGGCAACCATGGCGCCCGCCATCGAACTGGCCGAGCGCGGTTTTCGCGTCAACCATTTCATGGCGGAAGACATCGCCCACGATGGCGGGCGAACGCAACTGCAACCCGAAACCGCTGCGACGTTTCGGCCCGGCGGTGTGCCCCTGGCAGAAGGCGACTGGCTGGTGCAACGCGATCTGGCCAAGACCCTCAAGCTGATCGCGGCCAGGGGGCCCGATGCGTTCTATCGCGGCCCGATCGCACACGCAATCGTCAAGGCCCAGCAACGCACGCGTAATGAGATCGGCGCGGCAGGCCAAGGCCGTATGACATTGTCCGACCTGGCGCACTATCAGGTGGCGGTTCGTCAGCCGCTGATCGGGCACTACCGTGGCTGGACACTGGCCGGCATGCCGCCGCCCTCCTCCGGCGGACTCACCACGATTCAAATATTGAAACTGCTCGAGCGTTTTCCGCTTGGGAATGCTGCGCAGGGATACGGCTTTGGCAGCCCGAAAACAATGCACGTGATGATTGAGGCGATGCGTCTGGCCTTTGCCGATCGCGCGGTGTGGATCGGCGACGCCGCCGCCGTGCCGGTGCCGCAAACAGGACTGTTGCATCCCGGCTATCTGGCAAGCCGCAGCGCCCTGATCAATCCGGACAACCGCATGCTCACGCCGCAGGCTGGCAATCCCCTGCCGTGGGATACGTCCCTTGCCGCGCGGCCGCACGCATCGCGCACCCATCGGGAAAGCCTCCATACCACCCACTTTTCCATCGTTGACCGCTGGGGCAATATCGTCAGCTACACCAGCACCATTGAAAACACCTGGGGCTCGGGCATCACCGTGCCCGGCTACGGGTTCCTGCTCAACAACGAGCTGACCGATTTCAACTTCATGCCATCGGCGGATGCAGCCGAAGGCAACCCCGGCGCCAACGACGTCGCCGCCGCCAAGCGCCCCCGCTCCAGCATGGCGCCCACCTTGTTGATGAAAAATGGCAAACCGGTAGCCGCCTTCGGCTCGCCCGGCGGCGCAACCATCATCAACTCCGTGCTCAACGTCATCCTCAACCTGATCGACCACGGCATGACCCCGCAACAGGCCATCGACGCCCCGCGCCTGTCCGTCACCCACGCAACGGGTCCGGTCAGTTGCGAAGGCGGCGCGCGCTTCATGCAGCCGCGTTTCAGCGTCGCCACGCAGAACGCTTTGCGCAACCAGGGGCATACCGGTTTGGGCGAGGCAGGGACAGATGGCTGTCGACAAACCATCGGGTCGGTGCAGGCAATTGTCATGGATATTGCGACTGGAACGCACAACGGTGCTGCGGACCTGCGTCGCGAGGGCGCGGTGATACGGGTCAAACCGGCGCTAGCCTTGCCGGATAGCCGACTGTAAATAAAACCCACGAACCGGTTTTCGACGAGCCCCATTCATTGGCGCCACAATTCGTTGAGATCGTGAAGCGGATCGATCCAGTTGGCATGGGCGATGGACTTGCCCCGGTTTTCATGCTGGGCCGCGATGCGTCTGGCCTATAGTGAACATGCCGGATCGGGCCAACGCCTTTGCTGCAGCGGTCTGCGAAATGAGCGGCGTAGCGCCTGACCAGGCAGATATCCATGAACCATTCAAAGGGTTGCTGATGTATGAAAAAACAGGCTCCGGCAGCTAAAAAGCCTTTGTACATCGTTTTGATCAGCGTGCATGGCCTGATTCGCGGCCAGCAACTTGAGCTGGGCCGCGATGCGGATACCGGCGGACAAACCAAATATGTCGTGGAGCTGGCTCGGGCGCTGGGCGAACGGAGCGATGTCGAAAAAGTGGTTTTGCTGACCCGGCGCATCATCGACGAGCAGGTTGACGCCAACTATGCCGAGCCGTTTGAGGCTTTGTCGGAAAAAGCGGGCATTGCGCGCATCGAGTGCGGCGAACAAAAATATCTGCCCAAGGAGATGTTGTGGGATTCGCTGGAGAGCTTTTCCGACAACGCACTGGCCTACCTCAAGCGTCAGGATCGTCTGCCCGATGTGATCCATAGCCATTACGCCGATGCCGGTTATGTCGGCGCGCAGCTTTCCCACCAGCTGGGTGTTCCGCTCGTCCACACCAGCCATTCACTGGGACGCACCAAGCGCAAGCAACTGCTGGCCAGCGGGATCAAGCGGAGCGAGATCGAGAGCGCCTACAACATCTCACGCCGCATTGAAGCGGAAGAAACGACGCTGGGCGTAGCCGAGCGCGTCATTACCAGCACGCAGCAGGAGATCGAGCAGCAATACGGCCTGTACGACTTTTATCAGCCTGAGAGGATGCGGGTGGTTCCCCCCGGCACGGATATGAAGATGTTCTTTCCGCCACGGGGAAACGAAAAGGACAGTGATATCGCGTATGCGCTCAAGCGGTTTTTGACGCAACCCGGCAAGCCGATCATTCTTGCGCTCTCGCGCCCCGACCCCAAAAAGAACCTTGTTACCCTGATCGAGGCCTATGGCGAATCGCCTCAGTTACAACAAGCTGCCAATCTGGTGATCGTGACGGGCAACCGCGACGACATCCTGGACATGGAAAGCGTGTCGAAAACCGTCCTCAACGAGATTCTGCTGGCCATCGACCGATACGATCTGTACGGCAACGTCGCGTACCCCAAGCATCACAAGCCGGATGAGGTGGCCCTCTTCTATCGACTTGCGGCAATTTCCCGTGGTGTGTTCGTCAATCCAGCGCTGACCGAGCCATTCGGCCTGACGCTGATCGAGGCGGCCGCCTGCGGACTGCCCATCGTGGCGACCGAGGACGGCGGACCCATCGATATCATCAAAAACTGCCAGAACGGCCATCTGATCAATCCGCTGGATAAGGCAGCGATGGCGAAAATCATCCTCCAGACCTTGTCGGAAAAGCAGGAATGGCATCGTTTGGTCAGGAACGGGATCAAAGGCGTGCAACGTCACTATTCGTGGCAGGCGCACGTGGAAAAATATCTGTCGGTTATTCGTCCATTAGTGGAAAAGACGGAGCCGATCGCCCGAATGAAGCTGATTCGACGCCCGGGCGTGTTTCGCGACCGGGCGATTTTCACCAGCCTCGATCTCAACCTGATCGGCGACCGTGTATCGTTGACGCAGCTGCTACAAACCATACAGGCGCATCGCAAGTCGACCATCTTCGGAATCGCAACGGGACGCCGCCTGGACGATGCACTCGACACCCTGCGCAAATACAGCATCCCCGAGCCCGGCGTATTGATTTCCAGCCAGGGAACCGAGATCCACTATGCGCCGAATCTGACGCAGGACACCGAGTGGGCGCGCCATATCAACCATCTGTGGAACCCGCAGGCCGTGCGCGACCTTCTCAAGGAAATCCCGGGGCTTGAGATGCAACCGAAACGCTTTCAAAGTACGTTCAAGATCAGCTATTACATCGACCCCAAGGTGGCCAACGTCCAGGAAATCCGGCATGTCTTGTTGCGCAACGAGCAGACGGTCAATAGCGTGTTCTCCTTTGGTCAATTCCTCGACGTGCTGCCGATTCGCGCGTCCAAGGGGCTCGCCCTGCGCTGGTGTGCAGACCAGCTGGGCTTCCCGCTGGAAAATACGCTGGTCGCCGGCGTAACCGGTGACGATGCCGACATGCTGCGCGGCAACACCCTGGGAACGGTGGTCGATAACCGGCATTTTGCCGAGCTGTTCGAGCTGGCCCACGTCGAAAATATCTATTTCTCGAAGCAATCGAATGCGGCCGGCATTCTTGAAGCACTGGCGCATTACCGGTTTTATGGGGACGCGAATGAAGGCGCCGCTTCATGAAGCCGCTGCTGCTGTGCACCGACCTCGACCGCACCTTGATCCCGAATGGTCCCCAGCCCGAATCCCCTGCAGCCAGGGAACGATTCCGGCATTTGCTGCGGTGCGACGACATTACGCTGGCCTATGTCAGCGGCCGCCACCGTGCCCTCGTCGAGCAGGCCATCGCGGAATACGATCTGCCGCAACCGGATTACGCCATCGCGGATGTTGGGTCGACCATTTACCAGATCGATTCGAGCGGATGGCGTCAGTGGAATCAATGGGACAAGCAGATCGCACGGGATTGGCGAGGTTTGTCCCATGACATGCTCCAGCGCGTGATGAGCAGTTTTCCGGCGCTGCGATTGCAGGAGAATGAAAAGCAGAATCGCCACAAGCTCAGCTATTACGTTTCGCTCGAAACCGACAGCCGGCAATTGATGGGAGAGATGGAAGGGAAACTGCGGCAAGCCGGCATCAGGACGAATCTGATCTGGAGCATTGACGAACTGGCGCATGTCGGATTGCTGGACATCCTGCCGGCCAGTGCCAGCAAGCTGCATGCCATTCACTTCCTCATGCAGCAGCAGGGTTTCACCCGGGAGGATACCGTTTTTGCAGGCGACAGCGGCAATGACCTCGACGTGCTGTGCAGTGATATTCCGGCGGTTCTGGTCGCCAATGCCGATGCCCGGGTTAAAGCATCGCTTGAAACCGCACCCAAAGCCACCCTTTACCTTGCCCAGGGAGACTACCTTGGCATGAACGGCAACTACAGTGCCGGTGTCCTTGAGGGGGTCGCGCATTTTCGACCGGAAGTCGATATCTGGCTACGTGAGCAGACCTGATCCATACCACTCGACGCAGGCTTGTGCCAACCCGACAAAACAGAGGCCCACCATGTACGAACAAGCTTCCCATGCGCTGCTGAATGAAGTTCTGCACAAGCTGAATCCAGAAATCGGGCGCAGCCGGCTGCGCCATTTCTACACTCGTCTGGGGGCGAATTTTTACGCCATCCATACCCTGTTCCATCTGCTGTATGGAGAACGTCCAGATTTCAAGGAACAAATGGTCAGCCTGGTCGAAACCCTTGCGCAGCGGTATATCGAGCGGGTTCCGCATCTGCGTAAAACAGATCTGGCGCGTGAACGCGACTACAACTGGTTTCTGAACCAGAAATGGGTCGGTATGGCACTGTATTGCGACCGCTTTGCCGGCGACCTCAAGGGCTTGCGCGACCACTTGCCCTATCTGCAGGAGCTGGGCGTGAACATGCTGCACATCATGCCCATGCTTGATTGCCCGCCTGAGAACAGCGACGGCGGCTATGCCGTGCGCGACTTCTGCAGGATCGATCCCCGGTTCGGCACGACGGCCGATGTGGCCGCGCTGGCGTCCACGCTGAGCAAACGCGACATGCTGCTGGTGCTCGATGTGGTGGTCAACCACACCTCCAACGAACACGAATGGGCACAGCGTGCGCGCAAAGGCGAAAAGACCTACCAGGATTATTACTACGTCTTCAGCGAACGTGAGATTCCAGACATCTACGAAGAGACCATGCCGGAAATCTTTCCGGCCACGGCACCCGGAAACTTTACCTGGGACGAGGAAATGGGCAAGTGGGTAATGACGGTTTTCCACAATTACCAGTGGGACCTGAACTATCGCAACCCGGCAGTGCTGATCGAAATGATCGACATTATTTTATTCTGGGCGAACAAGGGGGCCGACATTCTGCGACTGGATGCGGTGGCTTTTCTGTGGAAAAAAGTGGGCAGCGCATGCCAGAACGAACGCGAGGCGCACCTGCTGTTGCAGTTGATGAAAGACTGTTGTCAGGTGACCGCGCCGGGCGTGCTGTTCATTGCTGAAGCCATCGTTTCGCCGGGTGAGATTGCCAAGTACTTTGGCGAGGACGCGATCAACGCCAAAGAATGCGAGATTGCCTACAACGCCACCTTCATGGCCCTGCTCTGGGATGCGGTCGCGACGAAGAATGCGGCTTTGCTCAATCTGGGGATCAAAAATCTGCCGACCAAACTGGAACGGGCGACCTGGCTCAATTATGTGCGCTGCCACGATGATATCGGCCTGGGTTTCGACGATAACGATGTCCATCTAGCCGGGTATGACCCGGTTCAGCACCGGCGTTTTCTGATTGATTACTTTACCGGGAGATTCCCGGGTTCACCTGCCCGGGGCCTGCCGTTTGGCGAAAACCCCAAGACGGGCGATGCCCGCATCTCCGGCTCGCTCGCCTCACTGGTCGGACTAGAGAACGCGCTCGAAAGCCAGGACGAAGCAGCCATCGACAATGCGATCAAGACCATCCTGCTGCTGCACAGCATGATTCTCTCGTTCGGCGGGATTCCCCTGCTCTACTATGGCGATGCGGTTGGCATGCTCAATAGCCGGGAATACCTCGAAGACCCCGGCAAGCGCGACGACAATCGCTGGACACATCGTTCCCACTTCGATTGGGACAAGGCAAAAAAACGCCATCAAACCGGAACCGTGGAACACCGGATATTTACCGCGCTCAAAAGACTGATCGCGCTACGCAAGGAAACAATGGCGTTCGCCGATTTCGATAACCGTCAATTGCTGACGGTGGCCAATCCCAACCTGCTGGTCTTTTTCCGAACCGATCCTAGAAACATCCGCAATCGAGTGCTGATAATCGGCAACTTCAACGTTGAGGCGCAAACGCTTCCCATCGGCGCGTTAAAGCTGCACGGTTTTTTTCTGCAGGAAAGCATGAAGGACCTTTGTACGGGTGTGCACATCGAGGCGAAAAATGATGAAGTCGTCCTGCCTGCGCGATCTTTTTATTGGCTTACCGACTGAGCGCATTGATTTCCCGCACCACGCCTGGCTCGGCCCGGTGGGCTGCCTGGATGAAGCGGGAATAAAAGCGCAATTGGATCGTTAGCGATAGCGGTAACAGTGCTGCAGAAATTTCACAATATCCACGGTATAGCGGCGCGCCAGCCGGCGCGGTTCGAGGCACAGGCGATAGAACCATTCCAGACGTATTTTTTGCACAAAAACCGGCGCGCGCGGCTTATCGCCGGCCCAGAAATCAAACAGGGCGCCAACCCCGGCCAGCATGCCGGCGTTCAGGCCCCGGCGATGATCCAGTATCCACTTTTCCTGCACCGGATTGCCCAGCGCCACCAGCACCACATCCGCCTGCGCCTGATTGATCGTCTCGACAAGATGCGGATGGACTCTGATGCCCGCATAGCCATCGCAACTTCCCACAACCACCTGGCCCAACTGCTGCGTCACATACTGTGCGGCTTTCTGCAACACGCGCGGCTTGCCGCCCACCATAAACACCCGGAGCGGCGCGGACGACTGGCGAAACAGAAAGGGTATGAAATCGGTGCCGTTCAGGTTTTCCTGGAAGCGCTCAGCGCGTAGCAGGCGTGCTGCGATATCCACGCCGACCCCATCGTTGACAAGGGTAATACCCTCTTCCGCCATCCGGCTGCGAAGGTCGCGGCACTGCACGACAAAATTGGTATTCGCGAAAAACAGTGTCGTCTGTTTGCCTGCTTGCCGTTGTTCAAGCAGCTGGGCGGCCAGTTCGGCCGATGTGGTGTTGAGGACGGCGAAACCGCCCACCCGAATACTCGATGCTGATCGCATGGTCATACCCTCCTGGAAAACACTGCCTTGTGCCGTTTTTCATTGATCCTGAACTCCTCACCACAGAGGCACGAAGAAAGGCAAGAAATCAATAACGTGTCGGTCGACCCGCTCTCACCCGCGGATGACCTGGCCTGGCATTGCAACGCTTTGTTTTTCCTCTGTGATCGCTGTGTCTCTGTGGTTCAACCGGGTTTTTCAGCTTGATTGATCCCGGAAGACGAAGTCCGCTGGCGAGCCGCCCGGTTTTTTCTGAATCGATTCCTGCGCTGCGCTTCCCGAAAACCATCGGGAAAAAACGATGCAAAATCCATGCGCTTGGATAACTCAGGCATAAGGCGAGCAATGCAAACGCTCCGGTCCACAGGAATGAAGACTCCTTGAAGGCATGGGGCATCCCGAACCCCACCACCGCGATCCCCGTAAAGACACTGAACATCAACAAATGAAGCGGGAAAATGATGATGGTGTTTTTCGACAACCATTGAAAAACCGCATGGGCGGGCAGGCTGATGGAAAAACAGAACAGCGCCACCACGCCCAGATAGGCGTTGATCAGAAACAGGTAGCGGTGGCTGCCGAAAAGCAGCGTATTCAAGTCCACCGCGCCATTGATGCCGGCGGCATAGGCGACGCCGGCCATCATGAATAATGCGAACATCGTTGCCGTGCTTTTCGGGAGCTTTTCCAGAACCGCATCCTGATACCCGCGGAAAAAATGACCCGTCGAATAGAACGCAAGCGCCACCACGGCATTGTCGAGCCCCCACGGGAGGCGTGGCCATGAGGGGTCGTAAACGAGCGTAAAAACCAGGCCGGAAAGATTAAATGCAACGAACAGGAAGGCGGCGGAGAAATGGCGTCGGACGGCAAAAAAAATCAGCGAAGTCGTCAGCAGGCAGGTGAAAAACCATAACACCACGTTGACAAACAGCGCGTCCCCATTCCCGACAAACACGCCGATCAGGGGTTCCCACCAGCCGATCCCTGCATATTTGGCGGCGCTGGCTGCCCGCTCGTGCGTCGGCAGCCAATATAGATAGGACAGCAGGAAAAAAAACAGGTATGGAATTCCGAGTCCCCGCCATAACACGGCAAGGTTTTGCCTGAATGTCAGGGACAGTTTCTGTTCGGACAGCAGCAATCCGGAAACAAAGAAAAACAAGGGCATGTGAAAACTGTAAATGACATTTTTCGCGAACGCGCTCAGGCCAGGCGAATGCCCCAGCACGACAAGCACGATACCGATGGCTTTCATGGTGTCGACATGATCGAGTCTTTTCATCCGGTCATGCTCCTGCAGCCCATTACACATCGTGTCGTGGACCCCTTTCGCCCGTCTTATCTTTGTATATCCGGACGTATCCAATTCATTCGCCCCACAGATCCCGGGGAAATGCGCCCAGTAAGCCTTGCTGAATCCGCACCAGATCGAAAGCAGCGTTCCCGCCTGCCGCAAGCGCCTCCTCCACCGAATGTGCCGTGTGATAGTTCATGCGGCCGGTTCCGTAGTAGTAGTCGTCGTACTTCAGGCTGGACTCGCCATTTCCCATATCCAGGTAGACGGCCGGAATGCCATAGGCCTCTGCCAGGATGATGCCGTGCAGCGAGCTCGATACGACCAGGCGGGCGCGCAGCAGCTCGGCGACAAACGTAGCCGGCTTGCAGGTTGGGCGCAGCACGTGTTCGCGGTAAGCGCCAAACTTTTCGACCGCTTCATGCAGATGCGGAATCACGAGGTAGGGGGCGCTGCCGCGCGCCTCGGGCCGCAGCAGGTCGGCGGGGAAAAACAGCGGCATGAGCAGTGCGGGGTCGCCATAGATCTCCGGCACGGAGATCGCGCGCTGTTGCAGGTAATCTCGCGTCAGGGGTCCGCGGACCGCGCGCACATCGAGCCTTGAAAACCGGTGCATGGCCAGATCGATCTTCCAGTTCACCCCGGAACCCCAGACGCACTCGTCCGATTTCGCGAAATGCAGAATCGAACCGATAGCAAGCAGCCTTTTCGACTTGTCCTTTTTGTCGGAAATCTCCTGGTCGCGGAGGGAAAGCATTTCGGAAACGATCACCCTGGACAGGTAATCGCCCACATTGATGCGCTGGTCGCCGGGTTCCCACCAGCACAGGCACTGCTTTTCCAGCCTGATACGTTTATCTGCCGCGAACAACATGAACAAGTTCCTTGTAAAAAACGATCCTGAAAAGATTTCTCAAAGCGACCCACTTGATTCCCAGATGCTCCCTGAAGCGCATCCAGAAGATCAGTTCCGCGCCGATGGCAACCATGAAGTAACTGACCACGGTCGACAGAGCGGCGCCTGTGGCGCCGTAGCGTGGAATCATGAACAGGTTGAGCGCCACGTTGACGGCCAGTCCGCTCAGGTTACGGATGAAGGCTTGCCGTTCCTGGCCAAAGACCGTGAAATAAAGCCCGCTCATGTTGGCGAGAAACAGGAACGGCACCCCCAGCATCAGGTAGAAAAGCACCCCGCCCGCAGCGCTGAATTCCGCGCCGAATGCCAGTCGTATCAGGGGGTCCGCCATCAGCATCAGCGGGATCGCCACGCCGATGGACGCCAGCATGGTCGTGCCGTAGATCATCGAAAGACGGTTCCAGGTGAGTTCGCGGTTTTTCCGGTTCAATGCCATCTGCGGAAGCAGCACTGCGGAAATGATGGCGGGAATCATGAGGAGTTGTTCGACAAGCTTGTAGGCGGCGGAATAAATGCCGAGCTCGGCGCTGCCCGCAATCTCCGAAATCATGATCTGGTCGACGCGGTAATGCGCCTGGATGACCAGCATCGAAAAAAAGAAGTAAATCGATTTCGAGAAGACGATCTTCGATAAGCGCCAGACTCTGGAGAAGTGGCTGAAAGACACGTGCCAGGTTCTTTTATCGTCGGATGCCGTCCAGGCCCACGCCGCGAGGGAGAGGAGCACCGACTGCGCCACATAGGTGAGCAGGAGCAGGTTGATGCTCCCCATCCCCTCCAGGCAAAGCCAGACGCGGGCACCCGCTCCCGCCAGCGCAAGCCCCGTGCGAATCTTGGCAAGCAGGTCGTTGCGCAGTTCCGCCTGCATGACAAACGCGTAAACCTCGAGCGGCGCAAACACGCAGAACAGCACCAGCGCAAGAAATCCCGCTTCACCGCTTTGCAGGAAGGCAACGTAGCTCGCGGCGCCGAGCAGCACCGCCACGACTGTCTTCAATAGCAGCGTCGCGGATACGAGCGCGCCCGATGCCGACCCTCCAAACGAAACCAGCAGCACGCGCCGCAGCCCGAAATCCGCCGCAACGACAACCAGGCCCAGGATGGCGAGCAGATACGACAACTCGCCGAATCTGGAGACGCCGAGCGAGCGCACCACGTAAATGTTCGACGCCAGCACGGCCAGCGTGACCATCACGCGCTCCATGAACATCCAGGCGATGTTGCTGAATATGCGCTTGCGCGTCATGCCCGTCCCGCCAGGTCGCGATAAAACCCGACCGTCTGGGCGCCCAGAAACGGCCATTCATACGCGCCGAGGTCTGGCGGCGTCACGCGACGGGAGCGGACCCGATCGATCGCATCGCGCAGAATATCCGCGTCGAACGGACCTTCGAACAGCGTCAGGGCGCCCGCGCCCACGTCGCGCTGCAACGCCCGCATGGACCCGATCGCCGGCACCACGACATGTTTGCCCGCGCTCAGGGCCATCAGTGCCGAACCGGAGTTCAGTATCTTGCGGTAAGGCAGTACGACCAGATCGGCTCTGTCCAGGCACGCGACCAGCGAGGCATCGTCCATGTGCTTCGGCAACAGCACAATCCGGCGATCGGCTGCGGCCAGGGCTTCCAGTTCCAGACGGTAATCCGCATCCGGCACGCTGCCCGCAATCAGGAGCCGGATGTCGGGATCGTCCAGCGTCGAGAATTGGCGCATGAGTTCATCGACATTCTTGTAGGCGCGCATTTGCCCGAAATTCAACAGCACGAAGGCCTCTCCGAGGCTTTCCAGCGCCTGTTCGACCGTCTGGTCCGGCGCCGCCGCGGTCTTGCGGACCGCATCGATCCATGGCCCATAGTGCCCATGCCTGATCAATGCGGAAGGGAGCCGTCCCACGTCCGGATAGGCCGCCCCGATGACAGCCCGGCTTTCCTCCGACAGAAAGATCACGCCATCGAGCATCGACAGAAAACGTTTCCACAGAAACAGCTTGAACCGGGATGGCTTCATGTCGTGCCCGAACGCATTGTGTGCCGTCCACACGATCTTCACGCCCACCGCACGCGCCAGCAGCAGCCATGCCCAGACGAAAAGCTTCTTCGATACATCGAGCGGGCGCAGGGAGCGCGGCAACACATCGAACTCTGGCCAGTGCACATGCAGGATGTCGCATTCCCAGGGAAGCATCGAGTACTTATGCTCGCGCACCGCCACCGGGCCGGCCGACGACACTGCGCGGTAAAGCAGGCTGTTGTATGGATTCGTGCTTTCATTGGAAAAAGCAGGGCGCGCAGCGATGCGAAGGGATTCTTGCTTCATTCCGGACGCCGGGCTTCGCGCCCGCGATAGCAAGGCATGCAGGTGCTGCGCGGTCGACCGCCAGGGATATTAGCGGCGGCCAATCGCATGGTATTCAATCCCCTGCTCCCGCATGAATTCAGGGTGATACAAATTACGCCCATCGAAAATCGCAGGCGTCTTGAGCGCCGCCTTGAGCGCATCGAAATTGGGCACACGGAACTCCTTCCATTCCGTGACGATGGCCAGCGCATCGGCGCCGTCCAGCGCATCCATCGACGATTTTGCGTAGCGCAGGCGCGGCTCGTTGCCATAAATCCGCTTCGATTCCGTCATCGCAACCGGGTCGTAAGCCGTGACGGTTGCGCCCCGCGCCCACAGCCCCTCCATCAGCACGCGGCTTGTGGCGGCACGCATGTCATCGGTATTGGGCTTGAAAGCCAGGCCCCACACCGCGAAGTTCATGCCCTTGAGGTCAGTACCGAACCGCGCAACGATCTTGTCGAGCAGCACATACTTCTGTTTTTCGTTTGCCTGGTCCACCGCGGTCAACACCTTGAGATCGATGTCGTTCTCGCGGGCTGTGTTGATGAGCGCATTGACGTCCTTCGGAAAACAGGAACCGCCATAGCCGCAGCCGGCATAGAGAAAGTCGAATCCGATGCGTGGATCGGAGCCGATACCCAGGCGGACCTGCTCGATATCCGCGCCCAGCTTGTCGGCCAGATTGGCCAGCTCGTTCATGAATGAAATTCGCGTGGCAAGCATTGCGTTTGCCGCATATTTCGTCAGCTCGGCAGACCGCACATCCATGACGACGATGCGGTCGTGATTCCGGTTGAACTGTGCGTACACGTTCCGCATCAGTTCGATCGCCCGGGCATTCTCGGTGCCGATCACAATCCGGTCGGGGCGCAGGAAATCGTTCAATGCGGCGCCTTCCTTGAGGAATTCCGGATTCGAGACGACAGCGAACGGGATCGATTCGTTGCGTATTTGCAGTTCTTCAATGACCGCCTGCCTGACCTTGTCCGCGGTACCCACCGGCACGGTCGACTTGTCGACAATCACCTTGTATTCGGTCATGTGGCGGCCGATATTGCGGGCCGCCGCAGTGACGTACTTGAGGTCGGCAGAGCCGTCTTCGTCGGGCGGCGTGCCCACCGCGATGAACTGCACGATGCCGAAGGCGACGCTTTCCTCAATGCTGGTCGTGAACTGCAGGCGACCGGCGGCGACGTTGCGGCGAACCATTTCCAGCAGGCCGGGTTCGTGAATCGGGATGTCCCCATTATTCAGAATGTCTATTTTCGATGCATCCAGATCAAGGCAAATAACGTCATTGCCAACCTCGGCCAGACAAGTGCCTGTCACCAGGCCAACATAGCCCGTGCCAATTACGGTGATTCTCATCGTGCGTGCATCCTTATGAAATTAACCGGATTTAAAATAGTGTCGAAACAAAACCAGGGGATCGGGGGGGCGGAAAAATCATGCCGCAGGTAAGCGGGCATCTTCAAATTGAGCGGGATTCAACATTCTTTCCACGACCTGCGACCAGTGCAGCGGCATTCTGGAAGACATTCTTGGTGCCGCCATGGCGGCGGCGATGGCAACCGCAATCGACTCGCCATCGCCGGGCGCGTAGCCAAAGCGCGACGCATAATCCCCGACGATCGAATTCGGGCAGACGGCGGGCAACTTGAAAAAATCGTACTGCATGAGTTTCAGCGAGGTATCCGCCAGATAGCGGGGCAGGTTTGCAGATCGATAGGGTGCGATTCCGATGCTGGCGTGCTTGATATAGGGCAATGTCGAACGGTGCGGCATTTCGTCGTAAACCCGCACATTTTCTCCGTAGCCTGGTTGCGTTCCGGTACCGGAACCGATGATGTGGAACATCACCTCCGGAAATCGCTTCGATGCAATCACGAAAAACTCCGGATCAAACAGCATGGAACCGATCGATACGGCATGCACGCCTTCCGGATACGGCGAGGGGTCCGCATGCTCGGCGACGGAAAAATCGAAGCCATGCGGGATCACATACTGATTGGACGATTTCGGCATGCCGTCCAACATATAGCGAGACTTGAGGCATAGTGCAGTCATCTGCGGCGCCACGCGGTCGAACGTCGCTTTCACGTAAGCGGCCACATTGATCGTGGACAGATCGTCCGATGCGACATAAACCGTTCTGGCCTGTGGGTTCAACTGCGTAACAAGATCGAAAAAAATGGGCGCGATCCCGCTCTCGAAAAAGATCACGTCGGCTTCTGCGATCCAGTCGACCAGCACCTGATCCGGCTTCTTGAGGTAACGTCCAAACAGAAATGCCTCGATTGGGCGCAAAAAGGATTGGCGCACATTGAAAGGATGAATCCAGGTCTTCCACAGATAACACTCGACGTCTTCATGGACCGCTTTCTGGTTTGCCAGGGCAGCGAGCGAAGCTCGGGGGTCTGACTTCAATTGCGACAACAGGCTGTACTGGCAGGAAAAAAACCGCGTCATGCCCCGTTTTGCCAGTTCCGCCGTTACAAAATGAATGCCCGCTTTTCTGCGGGAGCGGTAGTCGTG
>JADMKH010000181.1 GCA_018780025.1 Thiobacillus sp. | reverse complement strand
TCAATTTTACGGCCTTGACCTGCAGGCTGCCAGCTTCTTTCACGTTGATCAGGTTTTGCTTGAAGCTGCCCCAGCCGGCGACAACCTTGTCGGGTGCGTTCTTCGGGTTGACCGGATATTCCATGTTGACGTCGGCAAACAGATTTTGCGCCTTGTCGGACGAGAGCCACTCGATCAGCTTTTGCGCACCGGCCGGGTTTTTGGCGTAGCGCGTGACGCCGGCGCCGGAAATATTGACATGCACGCCGGCTGCCTTGTTTTTCAGATTCTGGTTAGGCCAGAAAATGCCCAGCGGCAGCGTGGGGTTCTTCTCCATCAGGCGACCGTAATAATAGGTGTTGACCAGTGTGACATCGCATTGGCCGGCCGCCACGGCTTCCATGGCCTTGGTGTCGTCGGGGAAGGGCGAGGTGGCGAGATTGGCAACCCAGCCGCGCACCATGTTCTCGGTTTTTTCCTCGCCATATTCGGTGATCATCATCGCCACCAGGCTCTGGTTGTAGACCTTTTTCGACGTACGCAGGCAAAGGCGGCCTTTCCATTTCGGATTCGCCAGGTCTTCGTAGGTCGACAGGTCGGACGGCTTCACCTTGGCGGTGTTGTAGATCAGCGTGCGCGCCCGCACCGACAGGCCGAACCATTCGTTGTCGGGATCGCGCAGGTGAGCCGGCACGTTGGCTTGCAGCGTCTTCGACTTGATCGGGCGCAGCAGGCCTTCTTCGGATGCCTGCCACAGGTTGCCGGCGTCCACCGTCAGCAGGACGTCGGCCGGCGTGTTCTTGCCTTCGGCTTTGAGGCGCGCCATCAGCGGGCCTTCCTTGTCGGTGATGAATTTGACCTCTACGCCGGTTTCGCGCGTGTAGGCGTCGAATAGCGGCTTGATGAGCTGTTCGTTGCGTGCTGAATAGACCACGACCTCTTCAGCCAGGGCGGGGAAAACGGTGGCGCACAGGGCGGCGGCGGCAAGCCATTGATAGGTTTTCATTTGGAGTAGGGTCCTGAAGTGATGGAATACTCCCTTCACCATACCAAAAATGAGAACCGTTATCAATACCAGTTACATATGCCAGATATGTGTAATGTGTATTGAGGCGGGTGCCTTGAAAACAGCACCGTGCGCTATAACCTCTCAAATTGGATCAGGGTATTGAGCTCGCCTTCAAAGGTGGCGTCCAGGTGGATGGCCCCGCGCCTGGCGTTGAGAATCAAACCCGGCTGGGCTTGCGGGGCGATATCGATCAGCTGCAGCATTTTGGCCGGATAGTCAATGTCCAGCGTGACACGCATTGGATAATACCCATCGAGAAACTTGCGCATATAGGGTCCGCTGGTGAGGCTGAAATAGCCATTTCCCGTGTTGCGGAAGGCGCGCGTCTGTGCGAGCAGACACAGTCGTGCGCCGGGTTCGACATCCACCAGCTGGATCGTGGCACCTTCCACCCATGCCTGCTTGATCCGGGTGGCCGTCTCGACCCTGAGGTCCCGCACATAGCCTTCGCGAAAGGTAACCTGGGCGCGCGGCACGGCATCCAGATTGGTATGGCATTGCTTTAAGCTGACCCAGCCGGAATTCAGGCTGTCCGCATCGATCAGGATACGGTTGTGATGGTGATGGATCAGTTTGGCAGGGGGGCGCTCAAGGAAATGCAGCACCCCTTCGTTGACGTCATGCGCACTTTCCATGCTGAGATCGGTTTCGGCCTGCGCAGACGCCGATGCGAGCCCCGCCAGGACCGAAACGATGGCCGACAGGATGATCCATCGTCTGGCCGGTCGAGCATAGGGGATCGCGGATTTATTCATCGGAGTAGGCCGGCAGGACGCCCCCTGCTGGCCGGGGTACCCGGCGAGCACCGTCAAAACGGGTGCGCCAGTAGCGGTCGGCAAGACTGGACACCATGACCGTATTGGTACGGCTACTGGTGGCATGGACAAATCGGTTATCGCCCAGGTAGATGCCCACATGGGAAAACGCACGGTTCAGCGTATTGAAAAACACCAGGTCGCCGGGCTGTAGATCAGCTTGAGCGAGCGGTTGGGCGACATCGCGGATGGCGCGGCTGTCGCGCGGCAGGACGATTCCGGCGACCTGTTTGAACACATGGCCGACCAGGCCGCTGCAGTCGAGGCCGGTTTCGGGCGAGTTGCCGCCGAGACGATACGGACTGCCTACCAGACTGACGGCATACAAGGGGACGTCTTCGGAAAACGTGCTGGCCGCTGTGTGGCCTGACAGCATCCAGGACACCAGGGTCAGCAGTGCAATCAGCTTCATGTTGTAACGATCTGCTCTATAGTTAAGAGACAAAACGGCCAATTGTGGCGAATCTTGATTT
>JADMKH010000014.1 GCA_018780025.1 Thiobacillus sp. | reverse complement strand
TCGATCAGCTTGTCGGCGTGGTGCATTTCCTCGATGGATTCTTCGTATTCGTGCTTGCCGAGGGCAACGAGTCCCCAGTTCTTGTACATGCGCGCGTGCAGGAAATACTGGTTGATCGCGGTCAGCTCGACCGTCAATGCCTTGTTCAGAAACTGGATGACTTTTTTATCGCCTTTCATGGCTTTCTCCTGATGGTATGAGTAGGCCCGCGATAAGCTTTTGGCTAGGCGGAAGATTGGCTAGTGGGCAAACGGGCTGGCTGTCATTGTATGAAAAAACCCGCGCAGGACAAGCCTTGGCGCGGGTTTTAAGGGTAAAGGCGGGAATGAGAATGAAGCCGGTTTTCGATTGTCAGCGCCGCTTACATTCGCGATCAGGCGTTCACGATCAGGCAGCGGCCAGCATGCCCGTACATGCCGCTTCGCCACGCGCCTCCGACACCGCTTCGCGCAACACATCCTTGGCACACTTGGCACACTTGCCGCATTGGGTGGCCACGCCAAGGTGCTCACGCAGTTCGCGCATGGTCGTCACGCCTTCGGTGCGGACGAGCTGATGGATGTGGGTGTCGGTGACGTTATTGCAAAGGCACACGTACATGATGGAAACCTCGAGTCAGGTTACATGGATGGAGGTATCATGGTGCAAATGAGAATAATTGTCAATAACTATTTGACAGTCTGTTTCCTTGGGGGCGTCGCCCTCGACTGGCCGGATGCACCGAGCTTTGCGCGCTCCACTCGTAGTCGGGCCGGCCTGTCAGGCCGTTGCACAAACAGGCCGTTCCGCGGAGCAGGCAGGATAGTCCACTGCGGCTGGAACGTTCGACTGGCTGGGTCGAATGGAATTCAACTGCCGGGCCAGGCGGGGACGAATGAAGATCATGGCCATTGTCAGGGCGACGCTCACAACAAGGCCATACAGCGCCATCAGACCCCCATATCCGAGTGCGGCGAAGGGCTTGGCCACGCCAATAAATGCCGCATAGACCCAGGTAGATGCGCTGATGCCGCCTAATAGCGCGGGTCCCCACGCCGACTGCATGGCAGCGGGCAGCGGCGCGACGAGGTGTGGAAAAGCAAAGCGATGCAGCAGGACGCCATTGAGCGTGAGGATAGCCACGACGGTCAGCTTGGCGAGCAGCTTGTCGTTCCGGGCAATCTGGCTCAGGTCGAAACCCGTGTCCAGACCGATGACGGCGGCGCCACTGAGCCACAAACCGAGCAGGCACACGCTTACCCAGCGTGCCGATAGCCTGAGCAGGGCGACGTTGATGCGTCGCCATCCAAAGAGCGCAATATCGCCCAGCAGAATGAAGCCTGCAGCGCCCGCAAAAATCAGGACATGCAAAAAGATCAGGCTTGCGCGCAAGACGGCAAACAGGTCGAGGGTGAAAATCATGTGATGACTCCAGTCTATTGGGTAGCTGGCGTCACACGGGCTGGCTGGTGATTGCAATTAGCGGGTCGAATGACCCTGCAAGGGCTGAGAAAGTCCGGCCCGTGGCGGCACGGGTCGGACTTTCGTCAGGGTGCGATTACAGAAGCTTCATGCCGTTGGGACTCAGAACTGGTAACCGACGCCGAGGTTGAAGCCATTCTGGTTCTTGCCGTCGTCGTTGTCCTGTTTCTGGTAATCCGCTTTAAACACAACATCGGGGTGGGGCTTGAAGCTCACGCCGGTGTCGATCTGTTTCTTCTTGCTGCCGACGGTGTCGCCTGCCTTGTTGTCCCACAGGCTGTAGCGGGCAAACACGCCCCATTGTTCGGACAGTTTGTAGGAAGGCTCGACATACCAGCCGTTCTGCTTGTCGGCACCGATGGCTGCGGGGCCGTTGCCATCCAGGTTCCATTGCGCATACAGGGCCTTGAGGCCAAACGGACCCTGGGTGTAGATGCCGTGCAGTTCGTACAGGTTGGCGCTGCCCGCGGTGGCATCCAGGCCCTGGGTGATATCGGTCTGGTGCTGGATGGCGCCGGCGATCTCGACGCCGGGCAGGCCGGTCCATTTCAGGCGGCCCGTGTAGGCCAGGTTCTTGCCGTTGGCTTCGCTGGTTTTCTGGCGGCCGTCGCGCGGCTTGTAGCTCTTGGCGGCAGTCGTGGCGAGGCCTTCGTGGATGGCGAAATCATACGACAGGCTGTCGCCCAGCTGGCCGGATACCGCTGCGCCGCCCGCCCACCAGGTCGCGGGAATGATGTCCTTCTCGACCGAATTGCGTTCGACGCCGTAGAACGTCGGCGGCTCGTGCGTTTCATTCATGATGCCGACGGGCAGCAGGAACAGGCCGGCCTTGCCGCGGTGGTTGGGGGTGAAATCGTATTCGACATAGGCCTGTTCGAGTTC
>JADMKH010000115.1 GCA_018780025.1 Thiobacillus sp. | reverse complement strand
GTGGCCGCGGTCGAGTTCGAGGATCCACTCGGCGGCGTTGTCGAGAAAATAGCGGTCGTGCGTCACCGCCACCACGGTGCCGGGGTAGCGCACCAGATATTGCTCCAGCCAATCGACCGACTCCGCATCCAGGTGGTTGGTCGGCTCGTCGAGCAGCAGCATGTCGGGGTTGGACAACAGCAGTTGGCACAGCGCGACACGGCGTTTTTCGCCACCCGACAGGGTGCCGATCACCGCATCCCACGGCGCCAGGCGCAAGGCATCGGCGGCGATTTCCATCTGCGTGTCGAGGTCGGCGCCGGCGGTGGCGATGATCGCCTCGCAGCGCGCCTGATCTTCGGCCAGCTTGTCGAAATCGGCATCGGGCTCGGCGTAGGCCGCGTACACCTCTTCAAGCCTTTTTTTGGCTTCGACGATTTCACCCAGCCCGGCTTCCACTGCCTGCCGCACCGTGTGCGTCGGGTCGAGCTGCGGCTCCTGCGGCAGGTAGCCGATGCGGATGCCCGCCATCGGGATCGCTTCGCCTTCGATGTCCTTGTCGACCCCCGCCATGATCCGGATCAGCGAAGATTTTCCAGAGCCATTGAGGCCGAGCAGACCGATTTTTGCGCCGGGGAAAAAGCTGAGGGAAATGTCTTTCAGAATATGCCGCTTGGGCGGGACGATCTTGCCGACACGGTTGAGGGAATACACGTATTGCGCCATGAATCAAAAATCCAGAAAAGTTATTGTTGGGTTTCGCCCGGGCAACGCGCAAACGCGCAGCCCTTGTTGGGATTGCGGCTGACAAAACTGCCGTCGGGACAGGTTTTGACATCAGCCGGACACACGATGGCATCGTCGGCCACCAAAGGGGGCGGCGGGGCTTCCGGCAAGGCCACTTTACCGGCTGAGGGGGTACGAGCTGGCTTCGGCGTGTCAGGTGAGCTGCACGCAGCCAGCGTGATCGCCATGGCGGCCGCGACCAGGAACTTGATCAAGACAACTCCTTGTCGAGCATGGCTTTCAATTTAACGAAATCAAAATCGCCCAGCTTTTGCTCGAGGATGCTGCCGTCCTTGCCAATGACAAAGGTCGTGGGCGTAACCTGCACATTGCCGAACGCACGCGCGTGTTCGCCATTGACGTCGAGCGCCACTGGAAACGGCAGCTGTCGGGTTTTCACGAAGCTGGCCACGTAATTGGGCGGATCGTAGCTCATGGCGACGGCAATGACTTCGAAGCCGCGGCCCTTGTACTGGTTATAAGTCTCGATCATGTCGGGCATTTTCTTGATGCAGCCGGGGCAGGAAGTTGCCCAGAAATTGACCAACACGATCTGGCCGCGCAAGTCCTTGAGCGTAATCTGTTTGCCTTCCAGCGTGGTGAAGGTGGAAGCAGGCGCGCTAGGTTTTTCCATCAGTGCATAAAACAGTGCACCCGCCACAACGAGCACTGCGGTAGCAATAAGAAGCGGTTTGGCGAATTTCATTCGATGTCCATGGGGTTAAACGTTTTGATACGACCGCGCGAGTTGCACATAGTGCTGCGCGGAATAGTTGAAATAGGCGATTTCGTCCTCGGTCAGCGCACGCACCTGCCTGGCCGGGCGCCCGAGATACAGATACCCGGATTCGAGCACCTTACCTTCCGGCACCAGCGAACCTGCGCCCAGCAGCACGCGCTTCCGGATCACCGCGCGATCAAGGATGATACTGCCCATTCCGATCAGGCATTCGTCCTCGATGGTGCAGGCGTGCAGAATCACGGTATGGCCGACGGTGACGCGTGCACCCACAACGAGCGACCCGCCCGCCGGATTGTCAGGCGTTTTGTGCGACACATGCAGCACGCTGCCGTCCTGAATGTTGCTGGCCTCGCCGATGGCGATACGGTTGACGTCGCCGCGGATCACCGCGCCGGGCCATACCGACGCATCGGCGCCCAGCGTGACTTCGCCGATCACCGTGGCGCGCGGATGCACCCAGGCACCCGCTGCCAGCATGGGGGTGACATCGTGATGGGGCGCAATAAAATGAGCGTTAACCTTGTCTGTCATGGGGTTGAAAATTCAGTATCCAGCCCGAAAGTATAATTCCCCTCTCCTCCAACCCGTCATCCCGCCATGAACCCCCTGCTCGATTTTTCCGGTCTGCCCCGTTTTGCCGAGTTCAAGCCCGAATTCGTCACCCCCGCCATCGACCAGTTGCTGGCCGATTGCCGCGCCGCAGTAGCGCGGGCCGAGGCCGCCGACACCCCGGCCGAATGGGACGCCTTCGTGGCCCCGCTGGACGACGCGAACGAGAAACTGGGCCGCGCCTGGGGCCAGGTGTCGCACCTGCATTCGGTGATGGATTCGCCCGAACTGCGCGAGGTCTACAACGCC
>JADMKH010000046.1 GCA_018780025.1 Thiobacillus sp. | reverse complement strand
TTGCTGGAAGACCTCGACCGCGAACTGGATTTTCTGGACGCCGCCGACCCCGAAGAAATCGACACCACGCTGCTGATTCACCCCACGCTGCTGCCCGACTTTCTCGATTTCAACGACTTCATGCAGCTGGCCGAAGCGGCGGTGGAAGAACATGAGCTGGAAGGCGTGATCCAGATCGCCAGCTTCCATCCGCTGTTCCAGTTCGAAGGCACCGAGCCCGACGATATGGGCAACTACACCAACCGCGCGCCGTATCCCACCCTGCACCTGTTGCGCGAGGCGAGCATCGAGCGCGCCGTGGCCGCCTTCCCGGAAGCGGAAACGATTTACGAACGCAATATCGACACCCTCAAAGCGCTGGGTCACGCGGGGTGGCAGGCCTTGTGGCGCAAGCCGTGACGGCGCGTGAGGCCCAACCTGATCGCTGTCAGGCAGTACAGGATCCGGCCGACGCTGTCGCATGAACAGGTTATTTTCATGCCGTGTGATAGTCAGGGCGTTGTGATTGCTTGTGATAGATTGAGCAATAGATCGCAACAAAAAGATGTGATCGCGTCCTTATTCAATGAGTATGGTGCCCTGATTACATTAAAAGATGTCAAGACATCTTTTAATTGACGCGTCAGTATGTCATGCTTAAAATAGATGTCATCGCATACATAGGCGGGCGGCTATGCAAATCTCAATCAAAACCCCTCAACAACTCGGTCTCGCAATCCGGGCGACAAGACGTGCCCAGAAAGTGCGTCTTGATGACGTGTCCGGCAGTGCGGGTGTGGGTCATGTGTTCACGCGCGAAGTCGAGCATGGCAAGGAGACGGTGCAACTTGGGCGTGTCATGCGGCTGCTGGAGGAACTGGGCATCGAGCTGATGGTGGATGTCCCGGACGAAGCGATGGCTGAACTCGCCCATCTCCGGAAAACCGGTTTGCGACCGCTGAAGCCGCGTGCCAAACGCGCGCCCACCCAGGACAGCACGAAATGACTGGACGCGAGCTTGAGGTTTCGGTCAATGGTCTGATCGTCGGCCACCTGCGGGAGGCCGGAGATCTGTGGGCGTTTGCCTACGCGCCGGAATGGGCAGCGGCTGAAAATGCCTTCGATCTCTCCCCGGCGTTGCCGCGCAGCCAGCTGATGCATGCCGACGGCGCGTCGAGTCGTCCGGTGCAGTGGTACTTCGACAACCTGCTCCCGGAAGATAACCTGCGCGTTGTTCTGGCCAGGGAAGCGAAAATAGAGGTGGAGGACGCCTTCGGCCTTCTGGCCTACTTCGGTGCGGAGTCGGCTGGCTCCCTGGTGCTTCGCACACCCGGCCAGCCACAGGCGAGCGAAAGCGGCTTCATTCCCCTAATGCTGGAAACGCTCAGTCAGCGCATAGAAAGCCTGCCACAGGATTCGCTGGTCAAGAATGCCCCCAAGCGCATGTCGCTCGCCGGCGCGCAGCACAAGTTGCTCGTGGTGATGAGGAATGGCGAGTTGTTCGAGCCGGTTGGCGACACCCCGTCTACCCACATATTGAAGCCGAACCATATCTCCGACGACTACCGGTTTTCAGTCGTGAACGAATACTTCACCATGCGGCTGGCAAAGTCGGTAGGGCTTGATGTGCCGAACGTGCATAAACGCTATGTCCCGCAGCCGGTCTATCTGGTCGATCGCTTCGACCGTACCGGCGATGAACCGGTGCGGCGTATCCATGTCATCGACAGCTGCCAGTTGTTAAACAAGTCGCGTGCGTTCAAATATACGGCGGCTAGGGTCGAAATTTTGGCGGAAGCCGTCAAACATTGCCGGGCGAAGGCGGTTGCACGCCTGCACCTTTACCGATGGGTGATCTTCAATGTGCTAGCCGGAAATGGCGACAATCACCTGAAAAATCTGTCCTTCATCGTGAAACCGGATGGGGTGGGCGTGGCGCCCGCCTACGATTTGTTGAGCACGGCAGTTTATTCGACCCGCGCTATCGCCAGCGAAAAGGCGACCTGGCCGAACGTCGAGTTGGCCATGACGCTGGGTGACGCCGGGACATTCGGGGCAGTCACCCGCATGCACCTGCTCGAAGCGGGCAATGCGCTGAAGGTAGCCAGGCAGACAGCCGAACGCGAGTTGGACAACATGCTGCGGGATATATCAGGCATGGCGGGCAGGCTCATTGATGAAATCGAGACGGAAGCCTTGGCCGACGCGAACACAAGCCCAAATCCTCAAGCGGCAACCGCATACCTTGCGGGGGAGGTGCAGATGATGCGCGCGATCACGCATATTGTTATTAAAGACATGGTGGATCGGGTGCGCTGAAGCCGAACGGGTTGGCGCATTTCATGTTGGCATGAAAAAGCCACCACGCTTCAGCGAGAATTCCTGGCCG
>JADMKH010000145.1 GCA_018780025.1 Thiobacillus sp. | reverse complement strand
CTGTCACGCCGGGGGTCGCGGGTTCGAGTCCCGTCCACTCCGCCAACACCTAAAAGGCGAACGCAAGTTCGCCTTTTTTCATTTCTGCGTTTGTTGATACTGCAATAAAATAAACTGCACTAATTATGCTCACTTGGTGAGACGTGAGGCGCAAAGTGCGCGAAAATTCACGATAACGTTTTTTCTGGAGTGGAAGATCGTGCTTGAAGCTATTCGTAAGCATGCAAAAGGCTGGTTGGCCAAAGTAATCCTGGGTTTGATTGCGGTGACCTTCGCTCTGTTTGGTGTCGATTCCTACATGAAGGATGACGGCCGTGGCGGTATGGTCGCCGAGGTGGGCGATGTGGGGATTTCGGGTCAGGAACTGGCGCAGGAAGTCCAGGCCCAGACTGACCGCATGCGCGAGTCACTCGGGCCTGCCTTTGATCCGGCAATTTTAGAAACGGCCGATTTCCGCAAACAGGTGCTCGATAGCCTGATTGAACGCAAAGCCCTGTTACAGGAAGCGCAGAAGCTCAAGTTTCTGGCGCCTGATGCCTACCTGGCATCCATCCTGGGACAAATTCCGGCATTTCAGGATGACGGCGCATTTTCGCAACAACGCTATGAAGCGGTGCTGCGTCAAAACAACCGCACGCCGGCCCAGTTTGAAAATGAACTGCGGCAAGCCTTCATGCTTGAGGCGATGACCAGCCCGGTTTCGCTTGCGGCCTTTCCTTCCAGTACTTCGATGACACAGATTGCGGGTTTGGTCGCCCAGCAGCGAGAGATTTCCTGGGTGGATCTGCCTGCGTCATCGGTGGCGGCAGAAGTCAAGGTCACGCCTGCCGACATTGAGCGTTATTACGCGGCCAACAAAGCCGAGTTCACCGAGCCGGAACAAATTCGTACCGAATATCTTGAGCTCGACAAGGCTGCCATCGCGGCAGCCATGACCGTGAGTGAGCAGGCCGTCGCGGACTATTACGCTTCGCATGCAGCCCAGTTCGGTCAACCCGAACAACGGCGTGCCAGTCATATATTGATCGCTTTCGACGCCAGCGCGGATGCGGCTGCACGTGCCAAAGCCAAGGCAAAGGCCAGCGAAGTGTTCCAAACCCTGCAGAAAACGCCGCAACGTTTTGCTGAACTGGCACGCACACTCTCACAGGATCCAGGCTCAGCGGCGCAGGATGGAAGCTTGGGGAGCTTTGCTCGCGGCATGATGGTCAAGCCTTTCGAGGATGCCGTGTTCAGCATGAAACCCAACGAGATCCGTGGGCCGGTTGAAAGTGATTTTGGTTATCACATCATTCGTCTGGACAGTATTCAGCCAGGCAAAACGGCACCACTTGCTGAAGTACGATCTGCGGTGGTTGATGAGTTACGCAAGCAGCAGGCACAAAAGGCCTTTGCCGGCCTGGCCGATAACTTTAGTAACCTGGTTTATGAGAGTGCGTCCTCGTTGCAGCCTGCAGCATCCGCAATCAAGCTGACCATTAAGCAGGGTGGCTGGATGTCGCTGAAAACTGCCCAGCCACCGCTGAACCATCCGGGTTTGCTTGCGGCATTGTTCAGTCCGGATTCGATCAAGTCCAAACAGAACTCCGAGGCTTTTGAAGTCAAGCCAGGTGTGCTGGTGGCGGCTCGAGTGGTTGAACATCGCCCGGCCCGGCTCCTTCCGCTTGCGGACGTTTCTCCTGCGATCGAGGCCCGGCTCCTGGTTGAACAGCGTACGCGTGTGATGACACAGCGTGGAGAGAAGATGATTCAGGCACTGGCAAAAGGTGAAGAAAAAGGCTTGAACTGGACTGCATTCCAGGTGGTGGGCCGTCAGCCTTCAGCCATTTTCGATGCGGCTGGCGCTAAAGCCGTGTTTCGGACCAGGACGGACAAGCTGCCGGCTTATACAGGTTTTATGCACGCCAATGGTTCGTATCGTGTCGTGCGGGTTACGCGTGTCGTCGAAGCGCCTACGCAGGATCCGATGCTGTTGTCATCGATTGTGTCGGGCGTGACGCAGGCTTTGCAGCGCGCAGATTTGCAGGCGATGGCCGATCTGATTACGGCGGGTCAGAAAGTGAAAATCAAGCCCAACGCGATTGAAGGTAGATAACGGATTGCCAGAATCAAAAAACGCGCCTTTCAGGCGCGTTTTTTGTTGGGTTCAGCGAGTGGGATCAGTCAACACCGCCAGCGGTGGTGTTGAATCCGGCATCGACGTAAGTGATTTCTCCGCTGATACCGGAAGCCAGATCACTCAACAGGAAGGCAGCAGCATTGCCCACTTCCTCGATCGTGACGTTGCGACGCAGGGGCGCATTCTTGGCGACGAGGTCGAGCTTCTCGCCGAATTTTGCGATGCCACTGGCGGCCAGTGTCTTGATCGGACCGGCCGATACCGCGTTGACACGGATGCCCTTGGGCCCCAGGCTTTGCGCCATGTAATAGACGTTGGATTCGAGACTGGCCTTGGCCAGGCCCATCACGTTGTAGTTGGGGACAGAGCGGATCGAGCCAAGGTAGGACAGCGTCAGCAGGGCTGCATTGCGGCCTGCCATCATGGGTAGTGCTGCTTTGGCCAGTGCGGCAAAGCTGTAGGAACTGATGTCGTGTGCGATGCGAAAGTTTTCGCGGGTGACGCAGTCGAGGTAGTCACCGGACAGGGCTTCTCTTGGTACAAACGCGATCGAGTGCACCAGACCATCAAGGCCGTCCCAGTGTTTGCCGAGCTCGGCAAACAACGTGTTGATTTCATCATCACTGCCGACGTCACACGGGAACACCAGGCTGGAGCCGAATTCCGCGGCGAATTCGGTGACCCGATCCTTGATGCGCTCGCCCTGGTAGGTGAAGGCCAGTTCGGCCCCTTCGCGCTTGCATGCCTTGGCAATGCCATATGCGATGGAACGGTTGGATATCACGCCAGTGATCAGTAAACGCTTGCCTGCAAGAAATCCCATGATGGTCTCGAAGAGTTGAGTAGCGGGTGATTATAACGGCTGACGTTGGCGCTGTGCTTGGGTACACTGGCGGGATGACGCGCATCGGGGCAACTTTATTGAAGACGGTTTTGCTGGGGATAGGTCTGAGCTTACTGGCAGGTTGTTCCGACAACTGGAACAATCCCTATCCCGGCAGCGCAACGCAAGCCAACGTGCTGTACAGCGCTTTTTCCGAGCGCCCCAAACATCTCGATCCGGCGCGTTCCTACGCTTCGAACGAGGTCGAATTCACCGGTCAGATTTATGAGCCGCCGCTGCAGTATCATTTTCTCAAGCGCCCTTACACGCTGATTCCGCTCACCGCCGAGGGCGTGCCGCAGCCGCGTTACCTTGATGCAACTGGCAACGTATTACCGGATAACACACCTGCTGCCCGCATCGCGGAAAGTGTGTATGAAGTCAGGATTAAGCCGGGCGTGCAGTATCAACCGCATCCGGCGTTCGCGCGCGACGCGGCAGGACGCTATCGCTATCACGCGATGAAGGCCACCGAGGTGGCGGGCAAAACCCAGGTCAGTGATTTTGAGTATGCCGGTACGCGTGAATTGGTTGCTGCCGACTACGTGTATCAAATCAAGCGGCTTGCCAATCCCAAACTGAGTTCGCCGATTTTTGGGCTGATGGCTGAACATATCGTGGGGCTGAAGGCGTTGGGTGAATCACTGGAGCAAGCGGCCAGGGCGCAGCCCGATGTTGAATTGAGTTTGAATGATTTCCCCCTGGCGGGTGCCGAAGTGGTGGATCGCTACACCTACCGCATCCGTATCAAGGGAAAATATCCGCAATTTATTTATTGGCTGGCGATGCCATTTTTTGCGCCGGTTCCATGGGAGGCCGAGCGGTTCTACGCACAGCCCGGCATGGCGGAGAAAAATCTGACGCTTGACTGGCAACCGGTGGGAACCGGGCCCTACTATCTGGCTGAGAATGATCCCAATCGCCGCATGGTGTTGAAGAAAAACCCCCATTTTCATGGCGAGACTTATCCCGTTGAGGGCGACGCGGCCGACCAGCAGGCCGGCTTGCTGGCCGACGCCGGCAAGTCGCTGCCGTTCGTGGATGCCGCCGTGTTCAGTCTGGAAAAGGAAACCATTCCCTACTGGAGCAAGTTCCTGCAGGGCTATTACGATAGCTCCGGCATCAGTTCGGACAGCTTCGACCAGGCCGTGCAGTTTTCGGCAGGCGGCGATCCGAAATTGACTGACAGTATGCGCAAGCGGGATATTCGGCTTTTCACAACGGTTGAAACGTCGATCTCCTATGTTGGATTTAACATGCTGGACCCTGTGGTGGGCGGTCTGGGGAAAGATCGACAGAAGTTGCGGCAGGCGCTCTCGATTGCGTTTGACTACGACGAATTCATTTCCATTTTCCGCAATGGCCGCGGGATTCCTGCGCAAGGGCCGATTCCCCCCGGATTGTTTGGTTATGTTGATGGCGTGGCGGGGCTGAATCCCTATGTGTATGAAAACAAGGGGGGTGAAATTCAGCGGCGATCCCTTTCGACCGCGCGCAAATTGCTGGCCGAAGCAGGCTACCCCAACGGGCGGGACGCAAAAACCGGCGCCCCGCTGGTGCTGTATTTCGACACCATGGCATCCGGCCCTGATGCCAAGTCGCGGCTCGACTGGATGAAGAAGCAGCTCGACAAGCTCAACGTGCAACTGGTCGTGCGCGGTACCGACTACAACCGCTTCCAGGACAAGATACGCAAAGGCAACGCCCAGATGTTCGAGTGGGGCTGGAACGCCGATTACCCCGATCCGGAAAACTTCTTCTTTCTGCTGTACGGGCCGCACAAAAAAATCGCCACCGGCGGCGAGAATGCGGCTAACTACGACAACCCCGAATTTAATCGCCTGTTCGAACGCATGAAAGACATGGATAACGGCCCTGAGCGCCAGCAGTTGATCGACGCCATGCTGGAAATCGTGCGTCGCGATGCGCCGTGGATTTATGCCTACTATCCCAAGTCGTTCGGGCTGCGCCATGGCTGGGTGCATAACGTCAAACCCAACCTGATGGCCAACAACACGCTTAAGTACCGGCGCATTGATCCCGCGCTGCGTGACACACGTCGGGCCGAATGGAATCATCCGGTGCTGTGGCCGATTGTCCTGTTGGTGGGTGCGCTGGTGATCGTGATTGCACCTGCAGTGATCGCATGGCGGCGACGTGAAAGGAAAACTGCCTGATGCTTGCCTACATCCTGCGCCGCCTGCTCTACGCCATCCCGATCCTGATCGGGGTGAACCTGCTGACCTTCGCATTATTTTTCGTCGTCAATACACCGGACGACATGGCGCGGCTGCAACTGGGCGCCAAACATGTGACGCCGGATGCCATCGCGCGCTGGAAAGTCGAGCATGGTTACGACAAGCCGCTGTTGCTGAATGCACGGGCCAGCGGCAGCGCGCAGCTTACCGATACGATTTTCTTTAAGCATTCGGCTGCGATGTTCGTGTTTGAGTTTGGCAAGGGCGACGACGGCCGCAACATCGGCAACGAAATCCGCACCCGCATGGGGCCGAGCCTGGCGATTGCGCTGCCGGTATTTGTCATTGGCCTGCTGGTCAACATCACCTTTGCGTTGCTGATGGTGTTTTTCCGTTCCACCTATCTCGACCTGTGGGGCGTGGTGCTGTGCGTGGTGCTGATGTCGATTTCAGGCTTGTTCTACATCATCGCGGGGCAGTACTTCATCTCCAAGCTGTGGAACCTGTTGCCGATTTCGGGCGTTGCCGGCGGCATCGACGGCCTTCGCTTTATTGTGCTGCCGGTATTGATCGGCGTGGTGGCAGGCATCGGCAGTGGCGCGCGCTGGTACCGTACGATATTCCTTGAAGAAATCGGCAAGGACTATGTGCGGACTGCTCGCGCCAAGGGGCTTTCCGAGGTGCGGGTGCTGTTCCGCCATGTCCTCAAGAACGGCATGATCCCGATTCTGACCGGTGCGGTGGTGGTGCTGCCATTGCTGTTCATGGGCAGCCTCATCACCGAGTCCTTCTTCGGGATTCCCGGACTGGGCAGCTATACGATCGATGCGATCCAGGCGCAGGACTTTGCCGTGGTACGCGCGATGGTGTTCCTGGGTTCGTTTCTTTATATCGTTGGTTTGATCCTGACTGATATCTCCTACTCGTGGGTGGACCCGAGGGTCAGGTTGCAATGAGCGTCATGCCGGTTGTTCTCTGGACCGACGCGCTGATTTTTGCGCTGCTGGCTTGCGTCTTGGTGCTGGTCTGGTTGATTCGCCGCCAGGAGCATCTGCGTGCGCCCTGGCGTGTCGTGGCGCAGCGCCCGATGGCCATGGGCGCTGCGCTGGTGCTGAGTGCGTTTGTGGCGATCGGTTTGCTCGATTCGCTGCACTTTCGTGAAAGGCTTCCCGATAGCCCGGCAGACGCGCCGCAGTATTCAATCGATGTGTTGAGTGTGTTTGACATACTGGTTGGCGACTTGCGGACGCAGCAGGAAAAAACCTATTCCGCGCCATTGGCGATGCAGTTGTACGCCAAGGAATTTGTGCAGCGGGAGGGCAAAACGGTGCGTGAATACCCGCGCTTGAAGTTTGGGGGCGCGCACCTGCAACAGGAAGCGGAGCGTGTGCCGGACATCACCCGACGCAGCCTGATTGGATTCGCACAAGGTTTGGCGCTCAGTTTGCTGGTGTTCGGACTGCTGGCCGCATGGCAGGCGCGGTGCTCGAAAGTGTCGTTCGGGGATTGGCTGGCAGCGTGGGGGGAGGGTCGGCTCGACTGGCCGGGTCGAACGGTCGTGTTCTTCGTGACCCTGCTGCTGGTGCTGGGGAGCGTACTCCTGCATCTGGCCCCGGCTTACCACGTATTCGGTACCGACAAGGTGGGCCAGGACGTGCTCTACATCAGCCTCAAGAGCATCCGCACCGGGCTGGTGATCGGCACGCTCACCACGCTGGTCACACTGCCGCTGGCGATTGGCTTGGGCATCGCAGCGGGTTATTTCCGCGGCTGGATCGACGACGTCATCCAGTACGTCTACACCGTATTGAACTCGATTCCGGGCGTGCTGCTGATTGCCGCGGCGGTGCTCATCGTGCAGGTGTATATCGAATCCAATCCCGAGCTGTTCGACACGGCAGCCAGACGCGCCGATATTCGCTTGCTGGCGTTGTGTCTCATCATGGGGGTGACCAGCTGGACCGGGCTTGCGCGGCTGCTGCGCGGCGAATCGCTCAAGCTGCGCACGCTCGATTATGTCGAGGCCGCGCGCGCCTTTGGCGTTTCGCACGCCCGCATCATCAGCCGCCACATCTTCCCCAATGTGTTTCACCTGGTGCTGATTGCCATTGTGCTGGATTTCTCCGGACTGGTGCTGGCTGAAGCCGTGCTCTCCTATGTCGGGGTCGGGGTTGATCCCAGCATGCACAGCTGGGGCAATATGATCAACGGCTCGCGCCTCGAACTCGCGCGCGAGCCGGTGGTGTGGTGGCAGCTCGGCGCGGCGTTTGCCTTCATGTTTACCCTGGTGCTGGCCGCCAACCTGTTTGCCGACGGCGTGCGCGATGCGTTCGATCCGCGCCAGGGAATCCGCCGATGAAAACCTTGCTCAGCGTCGACCAGTTGGTGACCGTGTTCGGCCATGGCGACGATACTCTGCGTGTTGTGGACGGGATCTCTTTCCACGTTGCGGCAGGCGAAACCTATGCGCTGCTCGGTGAGTCGGGTTGCGGCAAGTCGATGACCGCTTTATCGCTGATGCGCTTGCTGCCGGATGGCGGACGCATCGCAGCAGGCGCGGTGCAACTGGAGGGCCAGGATGTGCTGGCACTGCCTGAACGCGATATGCGCCGCGTACGCGGCGGCGGCATGGCGATGATTTTCCAGGAACCGATGCTGGCCTTGAATCCCGTTATCAAGGTGGGCACACAGATTGCCGAGGCCTTGGCGCTGCATCAGCAGTTTGCAGGGCAGGCGGCATGGGGCGCAGCGCGCGAACTGCTGGATTCGGTCGGTGTGCCCGATGCTGCACGGCGACTCGAATCCTATCCGTTCGAGCTGTCGGGCGGCTTGCGCCAGCGCGTGATGATTGCGATGGCGCTGGCCGGCAAGCCCCGGCTGCTCATTGCAGATGAACCGACCACCGCGCTGGATGTGACCATACAGGCCCAGGTGCTGGACGTGTTGCGGCGCCTGCGCGCCGAGCAGCAGATGGGCATGTTGCTGATTACGCACGACCTCGGCGTGGTGGCCGAGAATGCCGACCGCGTCGGCGTCATGTATGCCGGCGAACTGGTGGAAGAGGGCGCGCGTGACGCGTTCTTTGCTGCACCGAAGCACCCCTATAGCCGCATGCTGTTCGAAGCGCTGCCGCGTCCCGGCGATGGGGGTCGGCTGACCACCATTCCCGGTCAGGTTCCCGGGATGGATCAGACACTTCACGGCTGCCGCTTTGCCCCGCGTTGCCCTTATGCGATTGCGCGTTGCCGGTCCGAATCGCCCGTATGGCAGGAGCTGAATGGCCAGCGGGTGCGCTGTCATCTGGCGGCCGACCTGCCTGCGCGTAGCGAGCGGGGCCTGACAGCGCACGCAAAGTCGTCACAGACGAATGCGCCTTTGCTTCAAGTGGAAGGACTCAAGGTACATTTTCCGGTTCGACGTGGCTTTTTCCAGCGCACGGTCGGTCACGTGCGGGCCGTGGACGATGTGTCGTTGTCGATTCAGGCCGGCCGCACGCTGGCGCTGGTCGGCGAATCGGGATGCGGGAAAACCACCGTAGGTAAAGCGCTGCTGCGCCTGATCGAGCCGACCGCGGGCACGGTCAGGCTGGGCGGCGAAACCATCGATGCCAGGAATGCCGCCACGTTGCGGCGACAGGCGCAAATGGTGTTTCAGGACCCGTTCAGCTCGCTCAATCCGCGCATGCGGGTGGGGGACATCCTGCTTGAAGGCATGGATGCACTGGGCGTGGGCGTGGCCCGCGATCGCCGCTCAGCAATGACGCAGCTACTGCGCCAGGTTGGGCTGCCGGACGATGCCGGCGCGCGGTATCCGCATGCTTTTTCGGGTGGACAGCGGCAACGTATTGCCATCGCGCGTGCGCTTGCGGTGTCGCCCCGGCTGGTGATCTGCGATGAACCCACCAGCGCGCTCGATGTGTCGGTGCAGGCACAAATTCTTAATTTGCTGAAAGACCTGCAGGACAGCCTGGGCCTGGCTTATCTTTTCATCACCCATAATCTCGCCGTGGTGGATTATCTGGCGCACGACGTGGCGGTCATGTACCTCGGTCGTATCGTCGAACAGGGTTCAGCCGCTGCTGTGTTGCGTGCCCCGCGCCATCCCTACACCCAGGCGCTGGTGAGCGCGGTGCCGCGCATTGAGTCAACGATCGGGCACGACATGATTCGTCTGGCGGGGGATCAGCCTTCGCCACTCAATCCGCCGCAGGGCTGCCATTTTCACCCACGCTGTTCACATGCCAGCGAGGCTTGCCGGCAGACCTACCCCGATCCAACCCGGCTGGAAAATGGACACTGGGTGCGATGCCATTGGGTTGCGGGTCAGCCTTAAAACTTTTGGATGGAATGTGAATTGAATACAGGCAAACGCAGTCGCAACTTCTGGCTCGGCAACGCAGTGCTGGCACTGGCCATGTCGATGCTGTTCTTCATGGGGCCGCTGTCCAATGCGCTGGGCATTTGGGCCGCGGTGCTGTGGATGGTGCTGGCTGCGGTGGGCATGGGTTTGATCATGTCGGATCAATCAGACGAGCCGCCCGCGTCCGACTGATCTGAAGACGATCAAGGCTGCCTGACGACGATAGCCTGGCCGGGCCGGATGGTGCTGCTTTTCCTGAATCCCGGATTCCAGCGCTTGAGGTCAGGCAGCGAGGCGTCGAAGTGCTGTGCAATGGAATGCAGCGTGTCTCCCCGCCTGACCGTGTAGTTGACGGGTTGGGCGGGCTTGATGTTGTTTGGATTGAAAGCAACATGCTGGATGGCCACGCGCTTCGGAACGGCTGGTTCATTCAAGGGTAAAAGCAGCGTTTGCCCAATCTGCAGGCCGCCATTGAGATTGGGGTTGGCCTGGGCGAGCTGGGCAACGTTGAGGCCATAACGGCGTGCTACGCCATAGAGGGTATCGCCGCTCGCTACCTGATGCTGACTGGCGCCCTCAGCCCTGGATACGGTCGCTGCCTGGGGGGGAGCGACCACCCCCCGCCCCGTGACCGGAACCAGGATGGTTTGCGCTTGCACCAGTTTTCCGCGCTTCAGGTTAAACAGGTTGTATTCCTTGAGGCGTTCGATGGTGACCTTGAACTGCTTGGCGATGGCTTCCAGTCGGTCGCCTTTTTGTGCTGTAACGGGTTGCCATGAATCCCAGGTTTTGGTTTCCAGGTTGCGCTTGAACTGGTCCGCTTTGTCGACCGGGACCAACAGGTTGACCGGGGTATCGGAGCGAATCAGCTTGCGCGGGAACGCGGCATTCAGCGCGATGAAGTCATTGCTGCTCATGTCTGCCAGGCGTGCGGCAGCATGGATGTCCATGCCGGCATGGACGGTGACCTGATTGAAATAGGGCTGGTTGGGAAGGCTGTTGATCGCGACACCGAATTGCTCCGGGTTACGGATCAGGTTTTTGACGGCGAGCAGCTTGGGGACGTAGTGGCGGGTTTCATTCGGCAGCGTCAGACTGGCGTAATCGGTAGGCAGGCCCTGGCTGACATTTTTCTGAATGGCGCGTGCAACGCAGCCTTCGCCGCAGTTATACGCGGCCAGCGCCAGTTGCCAGTCGCCAAAGTCCAGATAGAGCTTGCCCAGATAGTCGAGCGCGGCATGGGTGGCAGCGGTGAAATCGCGGCGGCCGTCATACCATGCGTCCTGCTTGAGTCCATAGTGGAGTCCGGTGGCCGGCATGAACTGCCAGATTCCGGAGGCCGCAGAAGTCGATAGCGCGTTTGAATTGAATGCGCTTTCGATCATGGGCAGCAAGGCGATTTCCATCGGCATTGAGCGGCGATCGACTTCCTGAACAATATGGAATAGATAGCGACGCGACCGATCAACCATACGAAGCACGTAATCCGGCCGCGCGGTATACCAGGCAACATGGGTGGCTACGAGCGGGTTTTCTGAGGCGGCCTCGTCAATTTTGAAGCCATTGCGGATGCGCTGCCAGACATCGTCCGGATTCACTTCGCTGAGGCTTTCGCTTTCGGGGGGGAGGGAGGGGGAGTCAGCGTGCCATTCCAGCGTTTGAATACGGCCGGTGGCTTCTGCTGCGAACACGGGCAGACAGAACAGCAGCAACAGTAAAGTCAGGCCGGGTTCTGATCGGGTCGAGGCGATTCGGGTTTCGGCCATGCTGATTCCGGGCAAGTCGGTCTCCCGTACTCAATAAGCCCCTATCCTATGTGCAGCTGCAGAGCCGGTCAACCTTCCCAGGCATCCTTGGCCGCGCGTATCGCGCCGAACACCTCGGCAGGGCTGGGATGGGGCTGATTCAGATAATTCGCTGCAAAGGCTGTCATGTCGGCATCGTGAAAGCGCAGGAACGGATTGGTCAGCTTTTCCAGCGCCAGGGTTGAAGGCAGGGTGGGGCGCCCGTGCGTGCGCGCGTCACGATCCTTCGCTTCCCGCTCAAGCAATGCCGGGTTATGGCCGTCTATAGTCTTGGCGAAATCTATATTGCTGAGCGTGTATTCATGCGCACAGCAGACTCGGGTAGCATCGGGTAGAGTCAAAATCCGGTCGAGGCTGGCGGCCATCATGCCGGGGTTGCCTTCGAACAGTTTTCCACAGCCGCAGCCGAAAACCGTGTCGCCGCAAAACAGGCTGCCATGGCCGACGTAGCTGATGTGGTCCAGCGTGTGCCCTGGGGTGGCAATAACGTCGAAATGCAAGGGCGGTTGGGCAATATCAACTGCATCGCCGCCACGCAGAATATGGGTTGTGGCGGGGATGCGGGGATTTTCCGGTGCATAAATTGCACAGTTGAAGCGTTGACGCAGCAGCGTGTTGCCGCCAGTATGATCGCGATGGTGATGCGTAATGAGCACAGTCGTCAGCACGAGGTGTTGCGCGTCGAGAAAGGCGATCAGCGGCGCGGGATCACCCGGATCAACTGCGACGGCGTGCTGGCCATCGTGCAGCACCCAGATGTAATTGTCCTCGAACGCAGGCAATGAAATAAGAGTCAGCATGGTGGGGCATGGAGGCAGAAAGAATGACTATGGTATCCAGGCTGGAGGCAGATTGGTTTGAAACCCCGCTCGGTCAGCATGTGCTGTATCGCGAACAACGCTATTTCGATCATGCCGTCTCGGATGTGTTCGGGTTTAATTCGGTTCAGGTCGGGCTGCCGCAGATCGATTTTCTGCGCAACAGCCGGATTCCGCTGCGCGTGACCTGTGCCGCGGCGCCGACTGCCGGGGTGCGGGCCGACCCCATGTTCTTGCCGTTCGAGAGCCAGTCGCTTGACTTGCTGCTATTGCCGCATGTGCTTGAGTTCAGTGCGCATCCGCATCAGGTGCTGCGCGAGGCCGAGCGGGTGTTGCGCCCGGAAGGCCGTCTGGTGATGGCGGGGTTTAATCCGCGCAGCTTGTGGGGGCTGACGCGTACGTTGCAAGGGGGAGAACGTGGCTACCCGTGGAATGGCAGTTTCTTGAATATCTCGCGGGTGAAAGACTGGATGGTGTTGCTTGGCCTCGAAGTGGCGGCGGGCAGCATGTGTTGTTACCGCCCGCCGATCAACCGGGAAAACTGGCTGCGGCGCCTGCGTTTCATGGAGCCGGCGGGGGATCGCTGGTGGGCCATGGGTGGCGGGGTGTATTTTTTGCAGGCAGTGAAGCGCGTGCATGGAATGAACGTTATCCTGCCGCAGTGGAAAACGCCGGTGACGCAACGTTTGTTATCACCCGCAGCCAAAGTCATTAATCTAAAACAGTATCGAGTACGACGTGAACGCTGACACTATCTATATTTACAGCGATGGCGCCTGCAAGGGCAATCCTGGTGCAGGCGGCTGGGGTGCCTTGCTGGTGTCGAGCGGGCACAGCAAGGAAATCTGCGGCGGAGAAGCCAATACCACCAACAACCGCATGGAAATGACGGCAGTGATACGTGCGCTGGAATCGTTGAAGCGGCCGTCTACCATCGAGGTTCACACCGACTCCCAGTATGTGCAGAAAGGCATCAGTGAATGGATGGCCGGCTGGAAAAAACGCAATTGGCGCACCGCCGATGGCAAGCCGGTCAAGAATCAGGATTTATGGCTGCAACTGGATGCTTTGAGCCAGTTGCACAGCATTAAATGGAAGTGGGTCAAGGGCCATGCGGGCCATCCGGAAAACGAGCGCGCCGACGCGCTGGCCAATCAGGGTGTGCTACAGGCGAACCAAAACTGATATGGCCACGCGACAAATCATACTCGACACCGAAACCACCGGTCTCGATCCCAATTCGGGTCATCGCATTATCGAAGTGGCCGCAGTGGAAATGGTCAATCGGCGCCTGACCGGCAATCATCTGCATCGCTATGTGAACCCCGACCGTGATATTGATGCCGGTGCCATGCACGTGCACGGCATCACCCCCGAGTTTTTGCAGGATAAACCCCATTTTGGGGATATCGCGCGTGAGTTTGTCGACTTCATCCAGGACGCCGAACTCATTATTCACAATGCGCCATTCGACGTCGGTTTCCTCAATATGGAGCTGCGTCTGCTGGACATGCCGCTGTTGCCCAACTGGTGCGATTGCGTGACCGATACCCTGGCCATGGCCAAGGCGCTTCATCCCGGCCAGCGCAACAATCTGGACGCGCTATGCAAACGTTATGCGGTGGACAACGCAGCGCGCACCCTGCACGGCGCCTTGCTCGACTGCGAGCTGTTGGCAGCGGTGTATCTGGCGTTAACGCGTGGACAGGAAAGCCTGTCAATCGGACTGGAAGCGCGCAGCGCACAGGCGGATCAGGCGGCCGCACGCACGCGCCCCAAGCCGGTTTTGCTGGAGGCTACGGAAGAAGAATTGTCGATGCATGCATCCCTGCTTGAGGCGATCAGCCAGGAGAGCAAAGGGACCTGTCTGTGGCGGGATGTGCTTCAGGCCCCCAGCAGGGGTAGCGATTGACAGCTTGGTGGGTACTCAGGCGGACGGGTCTGCGGCGCATCGCAAGCTGGGTGTTCGCCTGCATGATAGGCGTATCGGGTCAGGCTGTCGCAGCACAAGTGGCGATTGTGATGAGCGACGACTCAATGCCATATCAAGAAGTTTACAAGGTTGTACGCGCCCAGCTCGCAGCCGCGGGCCATGAAGTTAGTCAGGCCTATGCGGAGGGCTTGGCCGCCAATTCATTGAACGAGGCGCGCTTGATCGTCGCAGTGGGGGTTCGCGCTGCCGATGGGTTGTCCACTTTGTCAAACCGTTCTCCCGTGCTGGCGGTACTGGTGCCAAGGGCTTGGTACAACAAAGTCGGACGCGCCCGTTTGTCTGATGGCGGACGCCGTTCGGTGTCTGCCATTTACCTCGACCAGCCACTCGACCGCCAGGCGAGGCTGATCCGGCTGGCCTTTCCGGAAGCACACCGAGTGGGTGTGTTGCTGAGTGCGGAACAAACGGGGCTGGCGGACGAACTGGAAGAGGCACTCAGGCTGCAGCGCCTTGGACTGATACATGCCACGGTGGCGGAAGATGAGCGACTGATAGCGCCCCTTGAGCAGGTGTTGAGTGAAGCCGATGTGTTGTTGGCCATTCCCGATCCACTGGTTTTTAATCGTAATACCGCGCAAAGCCTTTTTTTGACGTCTTACCGCTACCGTGATCCGGTGGTGGGTTATTCGCGCTCAATGACGCGGGCAGGCGCGCTGGTTTCACTGTATTCGACCCCCAGCCAGATCGGCCGACAGGCTGCGGAATGGACGGGGAATGCGCTGAATGGCGCGACGGTGCGTTTGCCTGCGCCCGCGCATCCCGTGTACTTCGAAGTGTCAATCAATGACCAGGTAGCGCGTTCGCTCGGCTTTTCGTTGCCGTCCGAGGATGAGCTGGAAAAGCGTTTGGGAGAGGTGCGGCAATGACAGCATCATGGGGGATACGGCGTCGCGTGATCGGTCTGGCTGTGTTGCCGGTTGCGATCGTGGGCATGTTGCTGCTGTTTCAGTTAATCAGCGGAAAAATTGATGATCTTGATGAGTCCTTGCGCACCCGTGCGGTTGCCATCGCGCGTCAGCTGGCGCCAGCGGCCGAGTATGGGGTGGCATCGGGCAATATCAGGATCTTGCAGACCCTGCTCGAAAAAGCCGCCATCGAACCCGATATCCGGGGGGTGGCCGTCTTTACCGATAATGGCTTGCGTTTGGCTCAGGTGGGTCAAGGCACCTGGATAGACCCGGAGCATGCCAAGTTGTCCCCTGGCCGCATTCACATGATCGAATACGCGAACCGGCTGGTTTATTACGCGCCTATTACCCGGACTGAAGTGGCGGTCGATGATTATGAAATGCTGGATACGCCGGCTGCCGAGTCGGGAAAGTCGGCTCGTTTGATTGGATGGGTCGGATTGGAGGTTTCACGCAGTGCGACCATCCAGAGCCAGCGCGATTCCATCCTGCGCAGTTTGCTGATTTTGCTGGCGGGGTTGAGCGTCAGTCTTTACCTGGCCTGGCGCATAGGCCGTCAGATCACGCGTCCGATCCTTGGCCTCACCCACACCGTCAGTCGTATCGGTGAAGGGCACCTGGATGCGCGCGTGGAGCAGACCGGGCAAGCCGAGTTGGGCATGCTGCAACGCGGTATCAACCACATGGCGGCACATTTGCAGGCGATGCAGGACCAGATGCAGGAAAAGATCGACCAGGCCACTGCGCGACTGGTGTATCAGGCCAGCCACGATGCCTTGACCGGCTTGATCAATCGCCACGAATTCGAGCAACGCCTGGAGCGAACCTTGTTGTCGGCGCTGCAGCAAGGCCGTGAACATGCCCTGTGTTATATGGACCTTGATCAGTTCAAGGTCATCAACGATACCTGCGGCCATGCTGCGGGCGATGAACTGCTGTTGCAACTGGCACTGATGCTTAAAGCTAACTTGCGCGAACGCGACACGCTGGCCCGCCTGGGCGGCGACGAGTTCGCGCTGTTGCTGGAAAACTGCAGCATCAAGGACGCACTGGAAGTGGCGGATACCTTCCGTGCCGAGGTCCAGCGCTTCCGCTTCAAATGGGAAGACCGCATCTTTGCCGTTGGCATGAGCGTAGGCATGGTGGCGATCAATCGCGACAGCGGGACGGCAGCGAACCTGCTGTCAGCCGCCGATGCAGCGTGTTATGTGGCCAAGGACCGCGGCCGCAACCAGATTCACCTGTATGAAATTCGGGATATCGATCTGGCCCGTCATCGCGGGGAAATCCAGTGGGTTACGCGCATTCATCGGGCTTTGGAAGAGGATCGCCTGCGTCTGTCCTGGCAGGAAATCCGCAGAACGGACGGAGAAACAGGCGCTACGCGTCACGTTGAGTTGTTGTTGCGGATGAAAGACGACGATGGCAGCGATATTTTGCCGATGGCGTTTATCCCGGCAGCCGAGCGCTACTCCATCATGCCTGCGCTGGATGGCTGGGTGATCGAGGAAACACTGCGGCTGTGCAAGCGCTATCTGGCTTTCAGGCAGGCGCAGCATTGCCTGTTTGCCGTTAACTTGTCGGGTGCCTCGCTGAAAGCGCCGGCCTTCCGCCAAAAACTGTTGGCGCACCTGCAGGAAAACCCTGTTATGGGACCGCACTTATGCTTCGAGATTACCGAGACCGCGGCGATAGGCAATCTTGGTGTAGTCAACGAATTTATCGAAGCCATGCGTGAATTCGGTTGCAGCTTTGCGCTTGACGACTTTGGCAGCGGGTTGTCGTCATTCATCTATCTGAAGAATCTGAAAGTGGATTTCCTCAAGATTGACGGTGCCTTTGTGCGCGATATCGCCATCAACCCCGTTGATCGGTCCATGGTCGAGGCGGTCCATCGCATCGGCCATCAGATGGGACTTAAAACCGTGGCTGAATATGTCGAGTCGGATGAAATCCTCGCCATTCTGCGTCAAATCGGGGTGGATTTTGTGCAGGGCAATGCGGTGCATTGCCCTGAGTCGCTGGAGACTTTATGCGGGTCTACCTATCTGAAGGCGTAGGGGCTGGACGATCAGCTGTCGATCCCAAAGCCTGCATCGATAACGGCTTGTTCCAGTGCAGCACGCGCGATCACTGAGGGGTCAAATGTTACGCGGGCCTGGCCGAGGCTCAGGGTGACCTCGGCGCTTTGAACGCCAGCCAGGCTGGTGAGCACTTTTTGCACACTGTTGACACAGCCACCGCAGGTCATGCCGGTTACGGACAAGGTGATTTCGGTCATGCTGAACCTCGAAAAATAATTGAGGTTTGATTCTATTCCATCGCCGAACCGAAAATTGCCATGCAGGCTGTCTGGCGCGTTGCGCAGTATTGCCCGCAGTGTGCTTTTGCGCGTTGTGGTTGGGAGTCGATTTATTTTTTGCGCGGGCGGTTGCGCAGGGTTTCCTTGGTATGGTCGATCAGACGGTCGGCCACGACTTCAGCATTGACGGCAAAGCTGCCGTCGGCGAGCGCGGCCTTGACCGATTCAATTTTGCCGATATCGGTAATGTCGACCGAAGCCAGGTCGGATTCCAGTGAGCGGATGCGGGTGCTGGAATCTGTCAGGGTTAGTGAATCGCTTGCGCCCGAAGTGGGTGCGGAGGACTTGCCTGCACCCTTGCCCTTGGCGGCAGAAACTTTGGAGGCGGCGGGAGGGGTGATGCGTTTGTCGATTTTCACGGGGGATCCTGGGCGCGTTTATACGATCTTTGACTGGATTGGGTACTCAATCGTTTATCGGCTTTCCGGAGGATTTCTTTAGCGCCCCAGAAGGGGAAGTATCCCGTCCAGACCCACCTGGTTTAGTGCATGGCTGGCCTGTCCACGAACCACCGGCTTGGCACGGTAGGCAATGCTTACCCCGGCCTTGGCCATCATTTTCAGGTCATTTGCACCGTCGCCCATGGCGATCACCTGTGCGGGTGCGAGATCAAGCTCGGACCGTACCCGATTAAGCCAGTCGGCCTTGCCCTGGGCGTCCACGATGTCTCCCAGCACCCGCCCGCTCAGCTTTCCGTCAACGATTTCGAGCGTGTTGGCGGCTGTGTAGTCGAGACCCAATCGGGGTTTCAGCCGTTCAGTGAAGAAGGTAAAACCGCCCGACACAAGCAATGTCTTGATCCCGGCCGCCCGGGCCGCCGCCAATAGCGTCTCGGCGCCTGGCGAGAGTTGCAGCCTTTCGTCGTATACCCGCTGCAGCGCGGATTCGTCCAGCCCGGCCAGCAGGGACACCCGCCGGCGCAGACTTTCCGCAAAGTCGATCTCACCGCGCATGGCGGCCTCGGTAATCGTCGATACCTGCGGTTTCAGCCCCTGCATGTCGGCGATTTCGTCGATGCACTCGATGGTGATCAAGGTCGAATCCATGTCCATCACCAGCAGGCCGAAGTCGGTGATACGGCGTTCGGCCGGTACCCAGCCGCAGTCGAGCGCCTGGGCGTCGCAGAATGCAGCCACTTCGTCACGCCGGCTTTCGTTGGCCGCCACCAGCTTGAATGCGGTGGATGAAATGGCTTCGATTGCCGTGGCCGAGGTGAGTTTGGCCAGTTGCTTGAGGCTGGGCGTGGGGATATCTTTAGCCTGAACAATTAGGTTCATGTATTTATCAGTAGTGTCCGGTTAACGCACAAATTCCCGAGCCAAGATTGAGTATTGGCGC
>JADMKH010000266.1 GCA_018780025.1 Thiobacillus sp. | reverse complement strand
GCCGCAATACATGACCGGCTATCGTGACGACACGCGAGATCAGCGGCTCGCCGTGGTGCACCGCGCGCGCCAGCGCATAAGCCGTGCCGACGTTGAACACCTGGATGCCGATGTCGGTGGACAGCTTGCCGGACGGGACTTCCTTGCCGGTGAGCGTCTGGATCATCTGCTTGGCGCCGCCGCCGGGGTAGATCGCCGGCACCGCGACGATTTCCACCGCAAAATTCATTCTGGCTGCGGCGGCGTGCATGGCAGCGATGGCCTCGGGCTTGTTGTCCTCGATGCCGACGAGCACTTCGGTGCTGCCCAGCAAATGCCGCATTACCGCCACGCCTTGCAGGATGGCGTCGGCGCGTTCGCGCATCAGCATCTCGTCGCAGGTGATCCAGGGTTCGCATTCGCCGCCGTTGACGATCAGGGTGGGGCAGGTGAGCGCCGCACCGGGGTCGAGTTTGACCGCGCTGGGAAACACCGCGCCGCCGAGGCCGGTCAGGCCCAGGTCGCGCAGCTGCATGCGCAATTCGGCGGGCGTCATGCTTGGGTAATCGAGGGGCGCGCGGTCTATCCACTCGTCGCGGCCGTCGGTTACCAGGGTAATGCACAGATCGGGCAGGCCGGAAACGTGCGGTACCGGTTGCAGGTCGATGGCAGCCACGACACCCGAACTGGAGGCGTGAACCGCCGCCGAAATATAACCGTCGGCCGCCGCAATCATCTGGCCTTTCAAAACCGTTTGCCCCACATGGACCAGCGGTTTGGCCGGATTGCCGATGTGCTGGCGAACCGGAATAAGCAGTTGTTTGGGAAGCGGCGCGACGCGAATCGGACGCGTGTTCGATTCTGCCTTGTGTTCCGGCGGGTGCACGCCGCCCTTGAACCCGAACAGTTCGCGGCTCATGCGACGCGCTTCAACATCACCACCGGATGCTTCCATTTCCAGTGCGGCAAATCCTCGGCGATGGGCTCCATCGTGATGCAGTCGACCGGGCACGGCGGCAGGCAAAGTTCGCAGCCGGTGCATTCGGAGGCGATGATGGTGTGCATTTGCTTTGCGGCGCCGGCGATGGCGTCGACCGGACAGGCCTGGATGCACAGCGTGCAGCCGATGCAGGTTTGCTCGTCGATGAAGGCCACCGACTTGGGCTTGGGGGTGCCGTGGGTTGCGTCGAGCGGCTTGGCTTCCACGCCGAGGAGTTCGGCCAGTTTTTTGACCCCGTCTTCGCCGCCCGGCGGGCACTGGTTGATGTCGGCTTCGCCCTTGGCGATGGCATTGGCATAGGGCTTGCAGCCGGGAAAGCCGCATTGCCCGCATTGGGTCTGCGGCAGGATGGCGTCGATTTTTTCCGCCAGCGGATTGCCTTCCACCTTCAGCCGGATCGCCGACCAGCCGAGCGCCAGCCCGATCACGACGGCGATGCCGACCATTACCAGAATGGCGGTCAGCATTATTTCACCAGCCCGGAAAAGCCCATGAAGGCGAGCGACATCAGTCCGGCGGTGATCATTGCAATGCTGGTGCCCTTGAACGGCGACGGCACATCGCAGGTATCGAGGCGTTCGCGGATGCCGGCAAACAGGATCAGCACCAGGGTGAAGCCAATTGCGCCACCCGCGCCGAAAAACAGCGATTCGACAAACCCGTGCTGCGCCTGCACGTTGAGCAGCGGAATCCCCAGCACCGCGCAGTTGGTGGTGATCAGCGGCAAATAAATCCCCAGCACCTGGTACAGCACCGGGCTGGTCTTGTTGATGAACATTTCAGTGAACTGCACGATCCCGGCAATCACCACGATGAACGACAGCGTGCGCAAGTAGAACAGTTCGGTGCCGAGCAGGTATTCGTTGATGAGGTAGCTGGCGCCGGACGCCAGCGTCAGCACAAAGGTCGTCGCCAGCCCCATGCCGATAGCGGTTTCCAGTTTCCGCGATACACCCATGAACGGGCACAGGCCAAGAATCTTGGCCATCACGATGTTGTTCACAAACACCGTGGAAATGAGGATGAGGATATAGGTTTCCAAAGCAGGCAGCCTGACGCAATGCCGCATTATCCGCTGTGGATGGCCTGTGCTTCAACCCTGTACGCTGAAGAGGCTTTTATCGTCCGGTTGAAAGTGGTCCTGCTGTGCCCGCTCAGGCCGGACATTGCTGTCCGGTCAGATTGTCGGGCGCCCAGAAATCGTAGCCTTTACTGAGGAATTCGTCCCATGGCAGGTAGTGCGAGCCGTCGCACGAGAAGGTGAGCCCGACCATGCCATTGAAAATATTGAGCGAACCGGCTCGCAGGTAAAACGTCTCGTCCATGAAGCGCAGCGCGCGCAGGCCGTCGAGCACCGGGCGGACCTTGTCTTTGGGCACGATCGCGTCGGCGGGGTAGGGGCGGTGCGGA
>JADMKH010000191.1 GCA_018780025.1 Thiobacillus sp. | reverse complement strand
CTAGTTCTTTACGCCAGGCTTTCTGCCTGGAGACGGACGCGGGATGAATCCGGCAATCCGGCAGAGCATGCCTTTAACTGCCTTGCCATCGTTATAACGGGTTACGCTGCATTTGGATATCTCTCCCTGCGCTGACAACTCGGTCAGGGAAGACTGGATCGCAGAAAGAGGAATCCCTGTTGCCGTCGCGATTTCCGAGTCGAGAAGTTGACCGTGCCGCTTCAGATGAGTGAGGATGGTGTCGGAATGCATGGTGATTACCTCTGTGAAGATGGTGGCGGAGCGTTCGCCGCCGGAATTGTCTGTTAAAACATACGCTTTCCCGATATGAAAACTGAAATCGAAAAAGGCCTATCGGACAACTGAATCTTCTCCAGTTTACTGGAATCTGCCGTACTTTAGGGTTTTGTGTCGGTTCGGGCTTTCCATCCTACAAGTCAAACTGGTCGATTCCGGCCGCCTATAAGCGCCACAGCCCTGTGAAAGTGCTGGTTTCACGTTTCAACCCTGCTTTTTGTCAGGCTCAAAGGGTGGCTTGAGGCAATTTCCGGGTCCGGCTGTTTGCAGGCCATTGAGCGAGACGACCGATACTTCGTGCGGCGAATCGATTCTTTAGCGCGGTGCCTGCCAGCAATTGTTGTTGACCTGCCAGGTCATCGAGAGTTGTTCGCCTGCGGGATACAACACGTATTTCACGCCCATGTAGTCGGAGCCTTTGCGCCAGAACATGGCCAGCAGGTTTTTCTCGCCATTGGCGACCACGCTGGTGGTGGGAATAACCTTGAGCGGATTGCCGTAGAGGTTGGAATAGTTCGATGCGATGACAACGAAGTGGCGGAAAGCCGGTTCGACTTCCTGGTCGAACGACACCAGCTTGCCGTTGCAGAAGCTGAACAGAAAACGTCGGCCAGCCGGGCTGTTGGGCAGGTCATAGGCAAACAGGCCATCGTTTCCAACTGGCAGGATTTTGTCGAAACTCCAGGTCTGGAGTGCCTGTTCAACTTCAGCCCGGCTCATGCCATTTTTGAATTCGCCGATTTCCCAGCCGTGGGCGGGCAGGGTAAGCAGCAGTCCGGCAAGCAGGCAAAATGTTGTTGTTTTGATCGCCATGGCATGAAAAAGGACAGCTAATAACCAGCCCCAAGCATACCGTAGCGCGGGTTTAAAGGGTTTATTTGCCCACGACTGCGCCAAAGACCTTTTTCAGCAGATCACTGCCGGCTTGCAGCGGGTTGGCACGAATGGCCGCCTCTTTTTCCCCGATCAGGGTATAGAGCCGGTCGAGCGCTTGCTGGGTAACATATTGCTCGACGTTGGCCTGCTTCTTGTCGACCAGATTGAATTGCGCGGCCATGCCCGCATACTGGTTGTACTGCTGCGCCAGCCCGACTTTGTCGGTGGTGGCCTTGACGATGGGGCCAAAGCGCTCGGTAAGGGTGGTTTCGGTTTTCTTGCGGAAGAAGTCGGTGGCCGAGGTCTTGCCGCCAGTCAGAATGCCCCTGGCATCATCCAGCGACATCGCTTTGACGGCGCCGACCAGCAGGGTTTGGGCTTCTGGAACTGCCACTTCGGCGGCGCGGTTCATTGACAGCACCAGCTCGTCGGCCTGCTTGCCCATGCCGAACATGCGCATGGTCTTCTCGGCTTTTTTCAGGCTGGGGGGCAGCGGGATTTTCAGCGCAGGGTTGCCGAAGAAACCGTCTTTTTGTCCGAGCTGGGCAACAGCGGAATCGGCGCCGCGCGTCAGCGCTTCTTTCAGCCCCGCGTTGATGTCCGTGCTGGAGAGGGCATCGACGCCGGCAGTCGTGGCCCCTGTGGCGGCGGGTTGACTCGCGGGTTTACTCATCGCGCCCTTCAATATTTCATTCAAGTCGATGGCGTGGGCAGGCAGCGCCAGCGTCAGTCCGGCGGCCAGTATCATCCGGCGTGTTGAAATAAAGGGGAGCATGGTGCGTGTCTCCTTAATGCGGTTGAGGGTCACAGCACCTCGGCCGCGTAATCCGCCAAGCGTGAACGCTCGCCGCGTTGCAGGGTAACGTGCCCGTTGTGCGGCCAGCCCTTGAAATGGTCGACCACGTAGGTGAGTCCGGAACTGCCTTCGGTGAGGTAGGGCGTGTCGATCTGCGAAATGTTGCCCAGACACACCACCTTGGTTCCCGGCCCCGCGCGCGTGATCAGCGTCTTCATCTGCTTGGGCGTGAGGTTCTGTGCTTCATCAATGATAAGAAACTTGTTGAGGAAAGTGCGTCCGCGCATGAAATTTAACGATTTGACCTTGATGCGGCTGCGAATCAAATCCTGGGTGGCCGCGCGCCCCCAGTCGCCCCCTTCGTCGTCGCTCTTGTTCAGCACGTCGAGGTTGTCTTCCAGCGCACCCATCCACGGCGTCATTTT
>JADMKH010000065.1 GCA_018780025.1 Thiobacillus sp. | reverse complement strand
CGACCCCCGGCGTGACAGGCCGGTATTCTAACCAACTGAACTACCACTCCCTTGCGGCACAAAAATCGTGCGGCATTAAATTTACGACTGAGTTTCCCTACTGGTGGGTGCTGAGGGGCTCGAACCCCCGACATTCGCCGTGTAAGGGCGACGCTCTACCAACTGAGCTAAGCACCCGACGAAGACCGAGATTCTACAACGCTTTCACCGGTCTTGCCAAACGTTAAATGCATTTTTTATTAATTAACTGCGTCCTTCAGGCCCTTGCCCGCGCGGAACTTCGGTACCTTCGCTGCTTTGATCTTGATGGTTGCACCCGTTCGCGGATTGCGGCCGGTACGTGCGGCACGCTTGCCCACATAAAAGCTGCCGAATCCTACTAGCGTTACCATGTCACCCTTCTTCAGCGCTTTCTTCACGGCTTCAACCGTCGCATCCAGCGCACGGCCTGCAGCTGCTTTGGAAATATCAGCCGAGTCGGCGATGGCATCTATCAGTTCGGATTTGTTCACGTGTTGTCCCCTTCACTCAAGTGGCACAGGAAAACCCTGTGGGCGCTTTTATAGCAATCCGCAAAACCTTGTGTCAAGCGGTTTTCCGGGCTATTGACAAAAAAATCCCGCGACTGGCGCGGGATTCGAACGTATTGCCTGCCAAACCTCAGTGTTTTAGCGCTGCCGCAGCCGTCCCATCTTCATCTGGCACAGCGATTGCTGGCGTCTCGGATTCAGGTTCTTCCGGCAACGGTTCTGGTACATGTTCCAATGCCAATTCAAGAACCTGGTCAATCCATTTGACCGGATGAATATCGAGCTTGTTCTTGATGTTATCCGGAATTTCGGTCAGGTCCTTGACGTTTTCCTGCGGAATCAAAACTGTTTTTATTCCACCGCGATGCGCGGCCAATAATTTTTCCTTGAGACCACCAATCGGCAAAACTTCGCCGCGCAAAGTGATTTCTCCGGTCATCGCGACATCTGCACGCACCGGAATGCCGGTCAGAATCGACACCATCGCGGTGCAGATTGCGACGCCTGCGGAAGGACCATCCTTCGGCGTTGCGCCTTCCGGAAGGTGAATATGGATATCGCGTTTCTGATAAAAATCGTCGCGGATTCCCAGCTTGCGCGCGCGCGAACGCACCACGGAGAGCGCAGCCTGAATCGATTCCTGCATCACCTCGCCCAGCTTGCCGGTGGTGGTCATCTTGCCGCGGCCAGGCAGGGAAACCGCCTCGATGGTGAGCAATTCGCCCCCCACTTCGGTCCAGGCCAGACCGGTAACCTGGCCGATCTGGTTGTTCTTTTCCGCGATGCCAAAGCTGAAGCGCTGCACGCCGAGGTACTTTTCCAGATTGCGCGATGTCACTAAAATTTTTCGGCTGCTTTTCTTCAGCAACAAGGCCTTTACCGCTTTGCGGCAGATTTTCGAAATTTCGCGTTCAAGGCTGCGCACCCCGGCCTCGCGCGTGTAGTAACGCACAATGTCCCGTATCGCCGACTCGGCAATGGCAAGCTCTTCTTCCTTGATGCCGTTGACCTTGAGTTGTTTTTCAACCAGATAGCGCTCGGCGATATTGATTTTTTCGTCTTCGGTGTAACCCGACAAACGGATCACTTCCATCCGGTCCAGCAACGGCGCCGGCAGATTGAGCGAGTTGGCGGTCGCCACAAACATCACGTCAGACAGGTCGTATTCAACCTCGATGTAATGATCCTGAAAGGTATGATTCTGCTCGGGATCGAGCACTTCCAGCAACGCCGACGAGGGGTCACCGCGGAAGTCCTGTCCCATCTTGTCGACTTCGTCGAGCAGGAACAAGGGGTTCCGCACCCCGACCTTGGTCAGGCTTTGCAGGATTTTCCCCGGCATCGAGCCAATGTAGGTGCGACGATGGCCGCGAATTTCGGATTCGTCGCGCACGCCACCCAGCGCCATCCGCACGAACTTGCGGTTGGTTGCGCGCGCAATCGACTGACCCAGCGAGGTTTTACCGACGCCGGGCGGCCCCACCAGGCACAGAATCGGCGCCTTCACCTTGTCGACCCGCTGCTGCACCGCCAGGTATTCCAGAATACGTTCCTTGACCTTGTCGAGGCCGTAGTGGTCTTGATCCAGCACGCGCTCGGCTTTGACCAAGTCCTTGCTGATCTTGGTTTTCTTTTTCCACGGCAGACCAACCATCGCTTCGATGTAGCTGCGAATCACGGTGGCCTCAGCCGACATCGGTGACATCATGCGCAGCTTTTTCAACTCGCCCATCGCCTTGGCTTCGGCTTCCTTGGACATGCTGGCCTGTTTGACGCGCTTTTCCAGGTCTTCAAGCTCGGCGCCTTCTTCGATGTCGCCCAACTCTTTCTGGATCGCTTTGACCTGTTCGTTCAGGTAGTACTCGCGCTGGCTCTTTTCCATCTGGCGCTTGACGCGGCCA
>JADMKH010000243.1:6315-19386 GCA_018780025.1 Thiobacillus sp. | reverse complement strand
ACCACGAGTCCGACTCGATGGCGGTGCGCGAGGAGCTCGCCAAGTACCAGAACAATAAGGCCTGCCCCGCCTGCAAGGGCACCCGGCTGCGCGAAGAAGCGCGCCATGTGATGGTGGGCGAGGTGCCGATTTTCGAAGTCAGCGCGATGCCGCTGAAGCAGGTGCTGGCCTTTTTCAAGGCGCTGACGCTCGACGGCCAGCGCGCGCAGATTGCCGACAAGATCGTCAATGAAATTATTGCCCGCGTCGGTTTTCTGAATAACGTCGGACTCGATTATCTGTCGCTCGACCGCTCCGCCGACACGCTGTCTGGCGGCGAGGCGCAACGCATCCGACTGGCTTCGCAGATCGGTTCCGGCCTTACCGGCGTGATGTACGTGCTGGACGAACCGTCGATCGGCCTGCACCAGCGCGACAACGACCGCCTGCTGGCGACGCTGAAGCATCTGCGCGACATCGGCAACTCGGTGCTGGTGGTCGAGCACGACGAAGACGCGATCCGCGCCGCCGATTACGTGGTTGACATGGGCCCGGGCGCGGGCGTGCACGGCGGCGAGATTGTTGCCGAAGGCACGCCGGAAGAAATCCGCATGAGCCCCGACTCGCTCACCGGCCAGTATCTGTCCGGCCGCCGGCGCATCGCCATCCCGCAAGAACGACGCCAGCCCGACCCCGAGCGGCAGCTGGTGGTGACCGCCGCCAGCGGCAACAACCTCAAGCACGTGACGCTGAATCTGCCGCTCGGGCTGTTCGTTTGCATCACCGGCGTATCGGGCTCGGGCAAGTCCACGCTCATCAACGACACCCTGTACGCCGCGGTCGCGCGCCACCTGTACGGCTCGTCGGCCGAGCCCGCGCCGCATGGCGAGATCCACGGCCTGGAGTTTTTCGACAAGGTGATCAACGTCGACCAGTCGCCGATTGGCCGCACCCCGCGCTCCAACCCGGCGACCTACACCGGTCTGTTCACCCCGATCCGCGAACTGTTCGCCGGCGTGCCCGAAGCGCGCGTACGCGGCTATGGCCCGGGGCGCTTCTCGTTCAACGTCAAGGGCGGACGCTGCGAAGCCTGCCAGGGCGACGGCGTGATCAAGGTCGAGATGCATTTTCTGCCCGACATTTATGTGCCGTGCGATGTCTGCCACAGCGCCCGCTACAACCGCGAAACGCTGGAAGTGCATTACAAGGGCAAGACCATCCGCGACGTGTTGGAAATGACCATCGAGGCCGCCGCTGAATTCTTTAGCGCCGTCCCGGTCGTCAAGCGCAAGCTGCAAACCCTGATGGATGTCGGCCTGGGCTACATCCGCCTCGGCCAGTCGGCCACCACGCTGTCGGGCGGCGAGGCGCAACGCGTCAAGCTGTCGCTCGAACTGTCCAAACGCGACACCGGCCGCACCCTGTATATCCTCGACGAGCCGACTACCGGCCTGCATTTCGCCGACATCGACCTGCTGCTGAAGGTGTTGCAGCGTCTGACCGATTCCGGCAACAGCGTGGTCGTGATCGAGCACAACCTCGACGTCATCAAGACCGCCGACTGGCTGATCGACCTCGGCCCCGAAGGCGGCGCCGGCGGCGGGCTGATCATCGCCGAAGGCACGCCCGAAGCCGTGGCCGACAATCCGGCCAGCGATACCGGCAAGTACCTGCAACCTGTGCTGGCGCGACACTGATGGCCGAACCCATTCGCCTCTCCAAACTGATGTCCGAACGCGGGCTCTGCTCGCGCCGCGAGGCCGACAGCTACATCGAGCACGGGCTGGTGTTTGTCGACGGCACCCGAGTGAACGAACTCGGCACCAAGGTCGACCCAAACTGCGTGATCCGGCTGGACCAAGCCGCCAGCCAGCAGCAGCAGCAACGCGTCACCCTCCTGCTGAACAAGCCTGTCGGCTATGTGTCGAGCCAGCCGGAGCCGGGCTACCAACCCGCGGTAGTGCTGATCCGCGCCGACACGCAATGGCAGGACGGGCGCGCCGGCTTGGCGCTCCACCCCATGCATCTGAAAGGCCTGGCCCCCGCCGGACGGCTCGATATCGATTCGACCGGCCTGTTGGTGTTGACGCAGGATGGGCGCATCGCCAAGCAGCTCATCGGCGAACACTCCGACATCGAGAAGGAATATCTGGTGCGCGTCGAGGGTCGCCTTGATGAAAAAGGCCTCGCACTGCTCAATCACGGTCTTTCGCTGGATGGCCGGAAATTGCGGCCGGCCAGGGTCAGCTGGCAGAACACCGACCAGTTGCGCTTCATCTTGAAAGAAGGCCGCAAGCGCCAGATACGTCGCATGTGCGAACTGGTCGGGCTCAAGGTGGTGGGGCTCAAACGCGTGCGCATCGGCCATGTACGGCTGGGGGACCTGCCGCAGGGACAGTGGCGGGTCATGCGCCCGGATGAAAACTTCTAGCCCCGGGGATTGGTAAAAAATTCTGCTCAGGGTTGTTCTCTGCGTGTTTTAGCGTTATTAATAAAAGCTGCGAGCGACCACACTCGCAAGCCTTTACTCCGTTTTATCACCATCAGGGAGATTCCATTATGCAATCCAAGCTACTCGTCGCACTGTTCGCCGCCCTCGCACTGACCGCCTGCCAAAAAGCGGAAGAAGCGGCCGCCCCCGCCGTGGAGCAAGCCAAGGAGGCCGCAGGCGCTGCCGTGGAGTCCACCGGCGAAGCGGCGGGTGCCGCAGTTGATGCCGCCGGAGCCGCTGCCAGTTCCGTAGGCGAATCCGCTGCCGAGGCTACTGCAGCCGGTGCCGGAAAAGTCGAAGAAATGGCCGGTGAGGCCAAAGACGCCATCAAGAAGTAATCTGCTTCCTGCTGCGCAAACGGCCAGGCTTTCCTGGCCGTTTTTTTGAGGTTTCTTCCCGCTCCAGCGCCGTCATATCCGAGACGCTACAATCCATCCAACCCTGTTCGCACGGCCCCAGCATGCCCGCCCCTATGTCTACTGGACTCAACCCGCGCACGCTGTTACTGGACTCGTTTCATGCTGCGGTTGCCGCGGCCGATCCGGCGCGGATTGTGCCTCCCCACCTGCCTGCGCCACCGCGCGGCCGCACCCTGGTGGTAGGGGGCGGCAAGGCAGCCGCCAGCATGGCCGCAGCTGTTGAGGCCCATTGGCCAGCCGATGCACCGTTATCAGGGTTGGTGGTCACCCGCTATCAACACAGCCTGCCCACGCAACGCATCGAAGTTGTCGAAGCCAGCCATCCCTTGCCCGACGGCCGCGGCGAGACAGCCGCTTTGCGGATGCTGGCCATGGCTGCGCAACTGGGCGCAGACGATCTGTTGCTGGCGCTGATTTCGGGCGGCGGTTCCAGTCTGCTCGCCGCGCCAGCCGAGGGCATCACGCTGAAAGAACTGCGTCAGGTCACCAAGGCCCTGCTGCACGCCGGCGCCACCATTCACGACATCAATACGGTGCGCAAACACCTCACCCGGCTGGCGGGCGGCCGTCTGGCACAAGCCGCGCAAAACGCGCAGGGGCTGGCCTTGATCATTTCCGATGTCGTCGGCGACGACCCCACCCATATCGCATCCGGCCCCTGCGCGCCCGATCCCACCACCTGCGCCGATGCGCTCGACCGGCTGACGCACTTCGGCATCCCGCTGCCGCCTGGCGTCAAGCACCATCTCGATGCCTGCACTGCGGAAGGGTCGCTGCGCAGCAGCGGGGCACCCACCGGCGTACCCTTTACGGGTGCGGCCGGCCAGTGGGCCGACACGCCCAAACCGGGCGACCGCTGTTTCATGCGCAAGGAAAACCGCATCATCGCCACCGCACACGGCAGCCTCGGCGCAGCCTGTCAGGTCTTTGAACAGCACGGCATTCAGGCACTTGTGCTGTCAGAGCGCATCAGCGGCGATGCCCAGGCTGTCGCGCAACAGCATGCCGCCCTAGCCCGCGCCTGCGCGTCCAGCCAACCGCTGGCCCTGATCAGCGGCGGCGAAACCACCGTCACCCTGGCGCCGCAGCACGGTCGCGGCGGGCGCAACAGCGAATATCTTCTGGCATTGGCGCTGGCGATGCAAGGCGTCCCGGCTTGGGCCATTGCGTGCGACACAGACGGCATCGATGGCAGCGAGGACAACGCCGGCGCCCTCATTTCACCCGATACGCTGATGCGCGCACAGACCCAGGGGGTGAACGCGAATGCCTACCTCGCCGCGCACGACAGTTATGGATTTTTTTCGCGCCTGGGCGATCTGGTGCAAACCGGACCCACCCGCACCAACGTCAACGATTACCGCGCCCTGCTAATCGGTCTCGATTGAAATTCCGCGCATGAAAACCCTTAATCCTAAAAAGCAGTTGAACCACAAAGACACGGAGAACACAGAGGCCAAACAAGCCGTTGAGATAGTGCGGGTTCAAACTCATTGGGTGGCGCGCGCAAAAGCCCCTACCGCATTGATTCCTCCATTCTTTTGCGTCTTTGTGGTAAATAAATTGCCGTTTCCAGGTTAATTGAGCCGCTGCACCTGAACCGGATCGCCCACCTTCAAGCCGTATGTCGTCGCCGCATTGCCCCGGTTAACGGCGAGCTCCAGCAATCCCACGCTATTGTTGAACCAGAAGCCCTCGCCCTTGCCGACAAAACCGAAGCTTTCACTGTGTTTGAACAATACGCCTGCCGCGCTGACGCGCGCATTCTTTGGAACATTCCGAACGCCCGCCCAGACATTGCCGAAGTGGTCGATGTAAATCACGCGCGGCAATTCCCCCGCGTCGAACTCGACCTGAAGCTTGTCTGTTTGCGCTAACCTGGCTTGCGGGAATTCTCCGCGCGCGATTTCAGCGGCGATAACCGCAAACACATCGCGACCGTGAAAGGTCGGACTCAAACTTTCGGGTTGCCAGGCGATGCGCCACAGGCGCGTGTCGGTATTCCGGGCAGCTACAAGCGACAGCAGCCCGTTGTCCGGCCCGACATACCAGCGGCCGCCCGCCATCACCACCACGGCGTCGCGCGGCGTGCCCACACCGGGATCCACCACGGCCAGGAACACACTGCCCGGCGGAAACCCGCCCGCCAATGCGGCCAGCAGATGCGCACCCGCATGGGGGTTGTAGTCAGGCACATCATGCAGCAAATCCACCACCACCTGGGCAGGTGCGTGTTCAGCCAGACGTGCCTTGATCTGACCCACATAGGGGTCACGCAGTCCAAAGTCAGTGAAGAGAACAATCACGCGCTTTCCTTCCGCAAAACAAGCGCCGACTATGCCTGACCGCGGCAGATTGAAGCAAGTCGAAGCATGCGCCGACCAGGCTGGCGAATCCGACGCAGCGTATATAGCGGGCATGAAAAAGCCGGGTTGCCCCGGCTTTTTCATGCGATGAAGCCAAATGATTTATTAGGCTTCAACTGCTTCGGTTTCTGTATCCGGACGGTCAACCAGCTCGACCAAAGCCATCGGCGCATTGTCGCCGTTGCGGAAACCGTATTTCAGGATACGCAGGTAACCACCCGGGCGCGTCTTGTAACGCGGACCCAGTTCGGCAAACAGCTTGACGACGATCTCACGGTCGCGCAGGCGGTCGAACGCCAGACGGTGATTGGCCAATGAAGGCTCCTTGCCCAAAGTGATCAGCGGCTCGACAAAGCGGCGCAAATCCTTGGCTTTCGGCAACGTGGTCTTGATGACCTCGTGTCTAAGCAAAGAAACAGTCATGTTGCGAAACATGGCCAGGCGATGGCTGGTGGTGCGATTGAGTTTACGGTTTGACTGACGATGACGCATGGCAACTTCCTTTCGATTTGTATTCTTGGGCTAAGCCACCTGCCAGGGCGGCCCGCACTTTATTTTGGTTGTGTAATTAAATAACTCAGGGGCGCTCAAGGCCAGCCGGCGGCCAGTTCTCGAGTTTCATGCCCAATGAAAGGCTCTTGGATGCTAGCACATCCTTGATTTCATTAAGCGACTTACGGCCCAAATTAGGGGTACGCAGCAATTCGGACTCGGAACGCTGAATCAGATCGCCGATGTAATAGATGTTTTCAGCTTTCAGGCAATTAGCCGAACGCACGGTCAACTCAAGATCATCAACCGGACGCAACAGCATCGGATCAACCTGCGGCGAACGCGGCGTCTCGGATTCGGCAGGCGTCCCTTCCAGATCGGCAAACACGGACAGCTGATTCACCAGAATGCGTGCAGCCGTACGAACGGCTTCTTCGGGCTCAACCACACCATTGGTCTCGATATCGATGACAAGACGATCCAGGTCGGTACGCTGCTCTACACGAGCGCTTTCAACCGAATAGGACACGCGTCGAACCGGGCTGAATGAAGCATCAACCAGAATGGAACCCACTGTGCGGGTTTCTTCAGAAACCTTGCGCATCGTGGCGGGCTGATAACCACGGCCACTCTCGACCTTGATTTCCATATCGAGTTTGCCGCCCTTGGTCAGGTGAGCAATCACATGATCCGGGTTCAGCACTTCGATGTCATGGCCGACTTCAATATCGCCTGCAGTCACCACGCCTTCGCCAGACTTGGAGACTTTCAAAACAGCCTCAGACTTGCCATGCATCTTGAAAGCAATGCCTTTGAGATTCAGCAGAATATCGACAACGTCTTCCTGCACGCCTTCGATTGTCGAATACTCATGAACGACACCGCTGATGGTGACTTCGGTTGGCGCATAGCCCACCATTGAAGACAACAGAATACGACGTAGCGCATTGCCGAGCGTATGACCGTAGCCACGCTCGAAAGGCTCCATAATGACTTTGGCAGACAGCGGAGAGGAACGATCAACCTCCACAATTCGCGGCTTGAGAAATTCGGTAGCGCTTTGCATAGAGTGCATTTCCTTAAGACACGGTCACAACGACCCAGCCAGCTTATTTAGAGTACAGCTCGACAACCAACGATTCATTAATCGTTGACGGCAGTTCGGAGCGTTGCGGTGCGGCCTTGTAAGTACCCTTGAGCGCCTTGGTATCCACCTCGACCCACTCCGGGTAACCCCGTGCAGCGGCGGCTTCAGATGCAGCCTTGACGCGCAAATGCAGCTTTGCCTTTTCAGATACTTCAACCACATCGCCGGCACGAACCTGATATGACGGAATATTGACCCGACGACCGTTGACCATGATGCCATTGTGGCGCAGCACTTGACGCGCTTCAGTGCGCGAAGCGCCGAAACCCATGCGGTAACACACGGAGTCGAGACGCGACTCAAGGATGGACAACAGGTTTTCGCCGGTCACACCCTTACGGCTGTCAGCTTTTTTATATGTCAGCCGGAACTGGCCTTCCAATACGCCATAGATACGACGAATTTTTTGTTTTTCACGAAGCTGCACGCCATAACCGGACAAACGCGCACCACTCTTCTGGCCATGTTGACCAGGCGCATAGGGACGACGCTCAATTGCACATTTGTCGGTGAAACATTTTTCGCCCTTAAGGAAGAGCTTCTCGCCTTCACGACGGCACTGACGGCACTTGGGATCAAGATTACGAGCCATGATTTACCCTTGAATTAGATACGACGCTTTTTGGAGGGACGGCAACCGTTGTGCGGAATCGGGGTGACATCAGAGATCGAAAGGATCTTGAAACCCAGCGCGTTAAGCGCCCGCACAGTGGAATCACGGCCAGGACCGGGGCCCTTGATCCGAACTTCCAGGTTTTTGACACCGCATTCCTGCGCCATCTTGCCTGCATTTTCTGCCGCGACCTGCGCAGCAAACGGCGTGGATTTGCGCGAACCCTTAAAGCCCGCACCACCCGCTGTCGCCCATGACAGAGCGTTGCCCTGACGATCAGTGATCGTCACGATAGTGTTGTTAAAAGAAGCATGAATGTGCGCAATTCCTTCAGCGACATTCTTCTTAACCTTTTTGCGCACGCGCGTAGCTGGTTTCGTTGCCATGGTTAACCTTTATTTCCTGATGGCCTTGCGCGGGCCCTTGCGAGTACGCGCATTGGTACGTGTACGTTGACCACGCGTTGGCAAACCCTTGCGGTGACGGAAGCCGCGATAGCAGCCCAAATCCATCAAACGCTTGATGTTCATGGTAATTTCACGCCGGAGGTCGCCCTCGACCGTGAACTGAGCCACACCTTCGCGCAAGCGCTCCATTTCAGGTTCGGACAGATCCTTGATCTTCGCCGCATGGGCAATGCCCGCTGCTTCGCAGATTTTTCCGGACGTAGTCCTGCCGATACCAAATATGGCGGTTAACGCGATAACCGTGTGTTGATGATTCGGGATATTAACCCCAGCAATACGAGCCATTTACCGAGCTCCGAACGCAAAACAAAACATTATAACACGCCTACCCACAGATGGGCAGACTCGAAAACAAACTAAGCTTGTCGCAGCAATCAACCCTGGCGCTGCTTATGGCGCGGATCATCACAGATCACACGAACAACACCCTTGCGACGTACAACCTTGCATTTACGGCACATTTTCTTGACTGAGGCTTGCACTCTCATGGTTCTCTCCATTCGCCCGGCAGCACGCTACCGATAAAAATTACTTTGCTCGGAAAACAATCCGGGCTTTAGTTAAATCATAAGGCGTCAGCTCAACTGTCACCTTGTCTCCCGGCAATATGCGGATATAGTGCATCCGCATTTTCCCGGAGATATGACCCAGCAAAACATGGTCATTTTCCAACTTGATTCGAAATGTCGCGTTTGGCAGGTTTTCAAGCACTTCACCCTGCATCTGGATGACGTCCTCTTTAGACATTAGCGTCCAACCAAGCCATTTTTAAAGTTTGCCTTCTTCAACATGCCCTCGTACTGATGGGACATTGCATAAGCTTGTACTTGCGCCATGAAATCCATGGTCACGACCACAATAATCAACAGCGACGTACCGCCAAAATAGAACGGCACATTCCACTTCAAAATCAAAAACTCCGGCAACAAACAAACCAAGGTTATGTAAATTGCGCCAACCAGCGTCAACCGGGTCAAAATCTTGTCTATGTAACGTGCCGTCTGCTCTCCCGGTCGAATACCCGGAACAAATGCGCCGCTTTTCTTGAGGTTATCTGCCGTTTCCTTGGGATTGAACACCAGGGCCGTATAGAAGAAGCAAAAGAAAATAATAGCCAAAGCATAAAACAGCACATAAACCGGTTGACCTGGCGACAAAGTCGCACCGATGTCCTTCAACCAGCTCATATTCTCACTGCTGCCAAACCAGCCCGCTAACGTAGCCGGAAACAAAATGATGCTCGAAGCGAAGATGGGGGGGATCACGCCTGCCATGTTCAGCTTGAGGGGCAGATGCGAGCTCTGACCACCGACAACCATTTTGCCAACCTGGCGCTTCGCGTAATTCACCAGAATCTTCCGCTGGCCTCGCTCCACAAAAACGACCAGCGCCGTAACCAGCAGCACACCCACAAACAGCATCAGCACCAGCGGAATCGAGAAAGCACCGGTGCGCGTAAGCTCCAGCGTACCGCCGATGGCATGCGGGAGGCCCGCAACGATCCCTGCAAAAATAATGATCGAGATACCGTTACCCAACCCGCGCTCGGTAATCTGCTCGCCCAGCCACATGAGAAACATGGTACCTGCGGTCAAGGTGCTCACCGCGATCAAGCGGAAAGCCATACCCGGGTCCAGCACCAATCCTGCCTGAGACTCCAGCGCGATCGAAATCCCCAAGGCCTGGAACAACGCAAGAAACAGCGTTCCGTAGCGGGTGTATTGCGTAATCTTCCGACGTCCGGACTCGCCCTCTTTCTTGAGCGCTTCCAGTTTCGGCGACACCGTCGTCATTAGCTGAACGATGATAGAGGCCGAGATGTACGGCATGATCCCCAATGCAAACAAGCTGAAACGCGAAAGTGCACCGCCCGAGAACATGTTGAACATGCCCAAAATACCGCTCTGCTGGGACTTGAAGAGTTGATCCAGGACCAGGGGATCAATCCCCGGAACCGGGATAAATGTCCCGATCCGGTAGACAATCAAAGCGCCAAGCAGAAATAACAGCCGGCGCTTGAGATCACCAAATTTGCTCAAGCCAGTTTTAGGTGTTGCCAAAGCGCGTTTCCTCGAAACTTACTCGGCGACACTGCCGCCTGCTGCTTCAATAGCAGCGCGCGCACCCTTGGTCACGGCGATTCCGCTCAACTTGACAGGCTTCGTAATTTCACCTGCGAGGTAGACGCGCGCTCCCGTAACCGAACCTTTGATGATGCCAGCCTGCTTCAACACCAACAAATCGATTTCATCGACGCCGATAGAAGCCAGTTCGCTAACGCGAACGCGCGCGGTATCCGTCTTGGTCAACGACACGAAGCCGCGCTTGGGCAAGCGGCGTTGCATAGGCATTTGACCGCCCTCAAAGCCAACCTTGTGGAAGCCACCCGAACGTGACTTCTGACCCTTGTGACCGCGACCTGCCGTCTTGCCCAGACCCGAACCGATTCCACGACCCAGACGACGCTTGTCTTTCTTCGCGCCATCAGCCGGTTTAATAGTATTTAGTTCCATTTAAGCCTCGCACTTCACCAGATAGGCGACTTTGGTAATCATGCCGCGGTTTTCCGGCGTATCCAGAACTTCAACAGTTTGATGCATACGGCGCAGACCCAGGCCGCGCACACACGCACGATGTGCTTGCTTGGTGCCAATCAGGCTTTTGACCTGCGTCACTTTGATTTTTTTAAGCTCAGTCATGACTTATCCCGTGATGTCTTCAATAGACTTGCCGCGCTTGGCAGCAATTTCTGAAGGGGTAGACATCTTCAACAGACCATCAATGGTTGCGCGAACGACGTTATAAGGGTTGGTTGAACCGAGGCATTTAGCCAGCACGTTCTGCACACCCATCACCTCGAACACAGCACGCATCGCACCGCCGGCAATAATGCCCGTACCTTCCGATGCCGGCTGGATCAAGACGCGCGATGCGCCATGCTGACCCACAACCGTGTGATGGAAAGTTCCACTTTTCAGGTTGATCTTGACCAGCTTGCGACGCGCTTCTTCCATGGCCTTCTGGACGGCAACCGGCACTTCGCGGGACTTGCCCTTGCCCATGCCGATACCACCATCGCCATCGCCGACTACGGTCAGCGCTGCAAAACCCATGATCCGACCACCTTTCACCACTTTGGTGACCCGGTTGATCGAAATCATTTTCTCGCGCAAACCGTCGCCGCGCTCTTCGTTACTATTAGGTGCTGTACGGGCCATCTGATTTCTGCCTCGTTAAAATACCAAACCGCCTTCGCGGGCTGCTTCAGCCAGGGCTTTGACACGCCCGTGGAACTTGAATCCAGCACGATCGAAGGCCACTTTTTCAATCCCCAAACCCTTGGCTTTTTCGGCCAAACGCTTGCCTACAGCGGTCGCAGCGGCAACATTACCGCCGTTGGGAACCAGGCTGCGCATCTCTTTATCGTTGGTGGAAGCACTGGTTAGAACCGTGCCGCCATCCGCAGAAATAATCTGCGCATAAATATGCGTATTGGTGCGGAGAATTGCCAGGCGGATCGCCTTGACGGCCGCGATTTTGGCGCGGGTTTTGCGCGCTCTGCGAATCCGTGATTGCTTGGTGTTCATTTTCTGTCCTTAAGCCTTACTTCTTCTTGGTCTCTTTCTTGATAACCACTTCGTCGCTATAACGAACCCCTTTGCCCTTGTATGGCTCCGGCGGACGATAAGCGCGCACATCAGCAGCCACCTGCCCAACGACCTGGCGATTAATACCCTTGATAATAATTTCAGTCTGCGTCGGGGTTTCAACCTTGATCCCTACGGGCATTTTATGCACGACAGGATGGGAAAACCCAAGCGTCAGGTTCAACGCATCACCTTGAGCCTGCGCACGATAACCGACGCCGACCAGATTCAGCTTTTTCTCAAAGCCCCTGGAAACACCCTGGACCATGTTATTCACCAAAGCGCGCATTGTTCCGGCCATGGCGTTCGACTGAATACTCGTGCTGGTGGGCGCAAAAGTCAGCACACCATCATTCAACGCAACCGACACATCGCTCGACATGGCCTGATCAATAACTCCAAGCGGGCCCTTGACCGAGATTGCGCGCCCCAGCGTCACTTCGACACCTTGCGGCACAGTAATAGGATTTTTAGCTACGCGTGACATATTTGCTCCTTACTTACGCAACCACGCACAGAACTTCACCGCCGACGCCTTTGGCGCGCGCATGGCGATCAGTCATGACTCCACTGGAAGTGGATACGATTGCGACACCCAAACCATTCATCACGCGCGGCAAATCTTCTGCGCCCTTGTAAACACGAAGGCCTGGCTTACTTACACGCTCAATGCGCTCAATAACCGGACGTCCTGCGTAATATTTAAGCTGCAATTCAAGCTCAGGTTTACCCGCTTCGCCACGAATGGCAAAACCATCGATATAACCCTCGTCCTGCAAAACTTTCGCAATAGCCACTTTGACTTTGGAAGAAGGCATCGTGACGATTGCTTTTTCAACCGCTTGCGCATTGCGTATGCGGGTCAACATGTCCGCGATGGGATCACTCATACTCATATCGTCTACCTCTTACCAGCTTGCCTTGACGATGCCCGGGATTTCGCCCCGCATCGCATATTCACGCAGCTTGCTACGTCCCAAGCCAAACTTGCTAAATACACCACGCGGACGGCCGGTCAGCTGGCAGCGATTACGCTGACGAACCGGACTGGCATTACGCGGAAGCTGCTGCAATGCCTGGTAGGCCGCCATGCGATCTTCATCGGTGGTTTGCGAATTACTGATTACCGCTTTGATTTCGGCACGCTTGGCAGCATATTTCTTCACCATGCGAGCACGTTTTTCTTCACGATTAATCAAGGATAATTTGGCCATGCCTACCTCAATTCTTGAACGGGAAACGGAAGGCGGCAAGCAAGGCCCGCGCTTCATCATCAGTCTTGGCGGTGGTGGTGATCGTAATATTCATGCCACGCAACGCATCGATCTTGTCGTACTCGATCTCAGGGAAAATAATCTGTTCCTTGACACCCATGTTGTAGTTGCCGCGACCATCAAAGGATTTTCCGGACACCCCCCGGAAGTCACGCACACGCGGCAACGCCACGGTG
>JADMKH010000243.1:0-6305 GCA_018780025.1 Thiobacillus sp. | reverse complement strand
CCAGACGATCCAGGAATTCGTACATCTGCCCACGGCGCAGCGTAACCATGCAACCGACCGGGTAATTGTCACGAATCTTGAAGCCTGCAATTGACTTTTTGGACTTCGTCACAACCGGTTTCTGACCCGCGATCTTCTGCATATCAGAGACAGCATGGTCCATGACTTTCTTGTCGGCCACCGCTTCGCCCACCCCCATATTCAGCGTGATTTTCTGAATACGCGGCACTTCCATAACGGACTTATAACCAAACTGCTCAACCAGCTTGGGAATTACCGTCTCACGATATAAATCTTGAAAACGCGCCATGATTACCCCTGTGCGTCAACCATTTCGCCATTGGACTTGAATACACGCACTTTGCGGCCGTCCTCCAGCACCTTGGAACCTACGCGATCAGCCTTCTGAGTTGCCACATTAAACAATGCGACATTCGAAGCCTGGATCGGCATCTCTTTTTCGATAATTCCACCCTGGATATTGCGCATGGGATTGGGTTTTTGATGCTTCTTGACCCGATTCACACCCTCAATAAGCAGATGACCATCATCCAGCACGCGCAGCACCGTGCCGCGCTTGCCTTTGTCTTTACCTGTCAACACGATCACCTGATCGCTTTTACGAATACGTGCCATGATTACCTCTCACAGAACCTCGGGCGCAAGCGAGACGATCTTCATGAACTTCTCGTTACGCAACTCACGGGTAACCGGCCCAAAGATACGGGTTCCGATCGGCTCTAGTTTGTTATTAAGCAGCACGGCAGCGTTACCGTCAAAACGCACCAGCGAACCATCCGGACGACGCACGCCCTTGGCGGTACGCACCACCACGGCGTTGTAAATATCGCCCTTTTTGACGCGACCACGTGGCGCCGCATCCTTGATGGTGACCTTGATAATATCGCCCACGCTTGCATAACGACGATGACTGCCGCCCAGCACCTTGATGCACATAACCGAGCGTGCACCCGTGTTGTCTGCCACGTCCAATACGGACTGCATCTGAATCATTTAATTATCTCCAACTTTATCCACCACGCTTTGATTGTGCCAAGCGGCGGCCAGTTTTGGATCCCGTTCGGGAGAAAACCCTGCATTAGCAGGATTACTTGAGTCGGCGAACCGGACTAAAACCAACCGGCTCACCAACCGGAAAACGCAGAACTATACTGATTTTTTACGCTTCACGCAAGCCTTAAACGCGAGCACGCTCAAGTAATTTGCTCACAGCCCATGCCTTGGTGCGCGATAACTTGCGCGACTCCTCGATCTGGACCATATCGCCCTCGTGAAACTCATTGTTTTCATCGTGGGCATGATATTTCTTGGACAGGCGAATCACCTTGCCAATCAACGGGTGCTTGACGCGACGCTCGACCAGGACCGTAACAGTCTTGTTCATCTTGTCACTGACAACACGTCCGGTCAGGGTACGTACGGACTTGGTAATTTCAGTCATGCTTGACCCGCCTTTTCGCGCATAATGGTCTTGACCCGGGCAATATCGCGACGAAGCTTGCCCAAATCCGCAGTTTTGGTCGACTGCTGTGTGGCCACCTGCATACGCAGCGCAAAGTGGGCACGCAACAGGGATTCAAGTTCCTGCTTTAATCCTGCGGCATCCTTGCCGCGCATCTCTTTTGTATTCATCACTCAGCTCCCGATCATGCGGGTCACGAAGGTGGTCGCGATCGGCAACTTGGAAGCCGCCAGACGGAACGCCTCACGCGCCAGCTCTTCGTTTACGCCATCCATTTCGTACAAAACCTTGCCCGGCTGGATTTCAGCCACGTAATACTCGGGCGCGCCCTTACCGTTACCCATGCGGACTTCCGCAGGTTTACGCGAAATCGGCTTATCCGGGAATATACGAATCCAGATGCGGCCGCCCCGCTTGATGTGACGCGTCATGGCACGACGTGCAGCTTCAATCTGGCGCGCGGTCAAACGACCCCGACCTACGGCCTTGAGGCCGAAATCGCCAAAACTCACATCGGCACCGCGGGTCGCCAGGCCGGTGTTACGGCCTTTCTGCTCCTTGCGGTATTTTCTTCTAGCTGGCTGCAGCATGTTTCACTCCTGGTTTCTTGCCGCGCTTCTCATGCTCGACTGCCGCGGGCTGTTCGCCACGTGTTAGCGCGTCGCCCTTATAGACCCAAACCTTAATACCGATGATGCCGTATGTGGTATTGGCTTCCGAAAAACCATAATCAATCTCGGCGCGCAAGGTATGAAGCGGCACGCGTCCTTCGCGATACCACTCTTTACGGGCGATTTCGGCACCGTTCAAACGACCCGAGCTCATGATCTTGACGCCCAGTGCGCCCAGACGCATTGCATTTTGCATCGAGCGCTTCATCGCACGACGGAACATCACCCGCTTTTCCAGCTGCTGCGCGATGCCATCGGCCATGATTTGCGCATCCGTCTCCGGCTTCCGCACTTCTTCGATATTGACATGCACTGGCACCGACATCAGGCGCGCCAACTCGCTGCGCAGCACTTCAATGTCTTCGCCTTTTTTGCCAATGACCACACCAGGGCGGCCACTGAAAATCGTAATACGTGCATTCTTGGCAGGACGCTCGATCAGCACCTTGGAAACCGACGCATGGGCCAGCTTCTTCTTCAGGTAATCACGAACCTTGATATCCTCCAGCAACATGGTGGAGAAATTCTTGTTCGAGCCGTACCATTTTGCCGTCCAGATACGTTGAATGCCAAGACGGAAACCAATTGGATGTATTTTTTGTCCCATAGCGCTTCCTTAATCCCCAACCGTCACGGTGACGTGACAAGTCGGCTTGCTAATACGGTTGCCGCGGCCTTTTGCACGCGCTGTAAAGCGCTTGAGCACCGAACCCTGATCGAGAAAGATCGTCTTGACCTTGAGACTGTCAATATCGGCACCCTCATTGTGCTCGGCATTGGCTATCGCCGACTCCAGCACTTTCTTGATGATCTCCGCGCCTTTTTTGGGGCTGAAGGCCAGAATATTCAACGCCTTTTCTACGCGCAGACCGCGAATCTGGTCAGCAACAAGACGGCCTTTCTGTGCGGAGAGGCGGGTACCACGCAAAATTGCAGAAACTTCCATCATGCGGCTCCTTATCTCTTCGCCTTCTTATCCGCGACGTGGCCTTTGAAGGTGCGCGTCAGGGAGAATTCGCCCAATTTATGCCCAACCATGTTCTCGGTAATGAATACCGGAATATGCTGGCGACCGTTATGCACTGCAATCGTCAGACCAATGAAGTCGGGCAATACGGTTGAACGACGCGACCAGGTCTTGACCGGGCGCTTATCGCTGGTACCGCGAATTGCTTCAATCTTCTTCAGCAGATGCCCGTCAACAAAAGGGCCTTTTTTAATAGAACGTGCCATATCTTTCTACCTCAATCAGCGCGCGTTGCGGCGGCGGACGATCATGTTGGAGGTGCGCTTGTTACTGCGGGTACGGTAGCCCTTGGTAGGCGTACCCCACGGGCTGACCGGATGACGACCCGCTGCAGTTTTGCCTTCACCACCACCGTGCGGGTGATCGCAAGGGTTCATCACCACACCGCGAACGGTCGGGCGAATACCGCGCCAGCGGTTTGCACCCGCTTTACCGATTGAACGCAGGCTATGCTCTTCATTACCGACCTCGCCAAGCGTGGCGCGGCAATCAACGTGAACCTTGCGAATCTCGCCCGAACGCAAGCGCAGCTGGGCATATGCCCCTTCACGCGCCAGCAGCTGGACCGAAGTACCCGCTGAACGTGCAATTTGCGCGCCCTTACCCGGCATCATCTCGACGCAATGTACCGTGCTGCCCACCGGAATGCTGCGTAGCGGCAAACAGTTACCTGCCTTGATCGGCGCATCGGCACCGCTCAACAACTGCGCACCCGCGGCAATGCCACGCGGGGCAATAATGTAGCAGCGCTCACCATCGGCATAACACAACAAAGCCAGATGCGCGGAACGGTTGGGATCGTATTCAATCCGCTCAACCTTTGCCGGGATCCCATCCTTGCTGCGACGGAAGTCCACCAGACGATAATGCTGCTTGTGGCCACCGCCTTTGTGACGCACCGTGATATGACCGTTGTTGTTACGGCCCGAACCCCGTTTTTGGGGCTCAAGCAGCGCAGCAACCGGCTTACCTTTATGCAGGTCCGGCGTTACAACCTTGACGACCGCACGGCGGCCGGCTGATGTGGGTTTAACTTTAATCAATGCCATGTTGTTCTCCCTTACTGACCGGACGCGAAGTCAATATCTTGACCCGGCTTCAAGGTGACATATGCCTTCTTCCAGTTGTCACGACGACCCGTGACACGACCGGAACGCTTGACCTTGCCCTTGACGTTCAGCACCTGGACGCCCGTCACATCAACCTTGAACAGGTTGGAGACTGCAGCACTAATTTCCTGCTTGGTGGCATCACGCAGCACTCGAAACACAACCTGGTTCAGCTTGTCAGCAATGCGCGTGCTCTTTTCAGAGATCACCGGCGCGAGAATGACTTTGAGCATCCGCTCTTGACTGATCTCACCCATCACACCATCTCCTCAAACTGCTTGATCGCCGCCTTGGTGATCAGCACGTTACCGAATTTGACCAGACTCCACGGGTCAGCCTGATGCGGCTCAACCACATAGACATTGGGCAGATTGCGCGAGGACAACCACAGGTTGTCATCCACGCTATCAGCAATAATCATGACCTTGCCGTAACCCATCGACTTAAGCTTGCCTGCAAGATGCTTGGTCTTCGGCGAATCAATGCCAAGACTCTCGACTACCTTCAACTTGCCTTCGCGGGCCAACTGCGACAGGATCGTCGCCAGACCTGCGCGATACATCTTGCGGTTAACCTTGTGCGCGAAGTTTTCGTTCGCCTTGTTCGGGTGAGCCACACCACCTCCGCGCCAGATCGGGCTCGAGGTACGGCCCGCACGCGCACGACCGGTGCCTTTTTGGCGCCACGGCTTGTGAGTGGAGGCTGTAACTTCAGCACGCGTCTGCTGCGCACGGTTGCCGCTGCGCGCATTGGCCTGGAATGCAGTAACCAGCTGATGCACCAGCGCTTCGTTGTACTCGCGACCGAACGTCTCGTCGGAAGCGGCAAGGCTCGTGACCTGCTGACCCTGATCGTTAATAACGGACAAATCCATTAGGCACCCCCCTTCACTGCCGGGCGTACCACGACATGACCACCTTTGGAACCCGGAACAGCGCCCTTCAACAGCACCAATCCACGCTCGACATCCACGCGTACAACCTCAAGGTTCTGCTTGGTACAGGTGACTGCACCCATGTGGCCGGACATCCGCTTGCCGGGGAAAACACGGCCCGGATCCTGCGCCATACCGATAGAACCTGGCACGTTGTGCGAACGCGAGTTACCGTGCGTCGCGCGCTGGGATTTGAAATTATGACGCTTGATGGTGCCCGCAAAGCCCTTGCCCTGCGTTACACCGGTGACATCCACTTTCTGCCCAGCCGAAAATACTTCGACCGACACCGCGGCACCCGCCTGGTATTGCGCAGCCACATCAGCCGACACACGAAACTCGCGCATCAACTCGGCCGCATCCACACCCGCCTTGGCGAAATGGCCTGCCTGCGCCTTGGTGACACGGCTATTGCGACGGGTGCCATAGGCAACCTGCACAGCCGAATAACCGTCATTTTCTGACGTGCGCACTTGCGTCACACGATTGTTTGACATTTCCAGCACCGTCACCGGAACGGACGCACCGCTCTCAGTGAAAATGCGGGTCATGCCGACCTTGCGGCCAACGAGCCCGATACTCATTTTTGTATATCCTATCTCAAGCAAGCAACCGAAGCTACTCGCAAGGTTTGTAGGTGCCGATTACTATTGACCGGCGACTATTGATGCTACTGAAGGGGCAGCAGTATACCTGCGCCCACTGGTTTTTACAACTTGATTTCGACGTCGACGCCTGCGGGCAAATCCAGCTTCATCAAAGCATCAACCGTTTTGTCGGTTGGATCCATGATGTCCATCAGGCGGCGGTGGGTACGGATTTCAAACTGATCGCGCGAAGTTTTGTTGACGTGCGGCGAACGCAGCACATCGAAGCGCTCGATCGAGGTCGGCAGCGGAACCGGGCCCTTGACTACGGCACCGGTGCGCTTTGCCGTTTCCACGATCTCGAGCGCCGACTGGTCGATCAGTTTGTAGTCGAACGCCTTCAGGCGGATGCGGATTTTCTGGTTTGTCATGGTTATGCTTACTCTTCGATCTTGGCAACGACGCCGGCACCGACGGTGCGGCCGCCTTCGCGG
>JADMKH010000246.1 GCA_018780025.1 Thiobacillus sp. | reverse complement strand
TGTTCCTTGCGATGACGCTGGAAATACGGGTCGACAGTAGGTCGGGAACACCTTCTCGACGCAACGCACGGTGGCCCGGGCTGGGTGTCGGCAAAGTGTTGCCGACCTGCGGTTGCGGGACATATGTTGCCGGCCCGCGGCTGCTCGTCACAGTAGGTCGGGAACACCTTCCCGACGCAACGGACGGCGGCCAGGCTGGGTGTCGGCAAAGTCTTGCCGACCTACGGCTTGTCGCCGGGCGTCACGATCACGCCATCCCGGAACGTCTGAAACGGGTTGAAGCGTTTTTGCAGCAACGCGTCGTTGCAACGCCCGCTGCCTGCCCTACCCCTACTGCACCGGCCATGCACGCCGGGCAATTTCATGGCTTATTCCTGTCCCTGCAAGCACGCCCAGCGCATCTGCCACCCAGTCATCCAGGCCTGGCTGGCGTCCCGGCAAGGCAAACTGATGCCACTCGTCCCAACCCGCCAGCAGCAACATGCCCGCCATCACCCACGGCCAGGCATGGCGGCCCGTTGCAACCAGCAACAAACCGGACAGCACCGCATACCACCCCAGATGCGCCAGTTTGTCCCACGGCGCCGGTATCAGCCCGGCAGCCTCGGGCTGGCTGTTGCCCCAGAAATACAGCGCCAGCAGAACGGCCACCAGAGCCAAGGCGAGTCGATGAAAGAGCACGGCATGTCTCATGCGGTTCATTCCATGCTCAGCCCGCCGGAATTTTCGGGCAAGGCTGCGCCACCTGCTTACAGGCATGAGGGGAATTCTAAAAATCCGTCATGCCGCACTTGATCCGGTATTTCTTGCTTGATTTGACTGGACATACGACCTTTCACATCTTTCAACCTGTAGAAAGCCGGAGATTCCAGCTCTTGTCCGCAGGGGGAGAACGTAACAGGAATTCTGGCGCTCACCGCCCTGCACGTGGCAAATCGTCGCGTAGAGGCTCGCGTGCTTGCGCCCAGCCAAGCAGGCAGCCAGCGCGGCGTCCCGCGACAGGGCGTCAATGTGCGCGCCGAGCACCAGGCCGGCATGTCGTTCTTGATGTGGATTCATCGTCATTACCTTGAGCCATCCGTGCAAAACCATGTGCCATTGGCCTTTACATCAATCTTTCCCGAACAGGTCCCGGCTGAAAACTTTGTCCGCCACATCGCGAATTTCGTCGGTTATGCGATTTGCGACGATGACATCGGAGCACCGCTTGAACTCGGCCAGATCGTTGACAACCCTGGAGTGAAAAAACTCCGCTTCCAGCAGCACCGGCTCGTAGATGATGATCTCGATGCCTTTGGCCTTGATCCGTTTCATGATGCCCTGGATACTCGAAGCGCGGAAATTGTCCGATCCGCTCTTCATGATCAGGCGATGCACGCCAACCACTTTGGGATTGCGTCCGAGAATGCTGTCGGCGATGAAGTCCTTGCGCGTGGTATTGGCGTCGACAATGGCGCGGACAAGGTTCTGCGGCACATCCTTGTAGTTGGCAAGCAACTGCTTGGTGTCCTTCGGCAAGCAGTAGCCGCCGTAGCCGAACGAGGGGTTGTTGTAATGCTCGCCAATGCGCGGGTCGAGGCTGACGCCCTGGATAATATGCAAGGAATCCAGGCCATGAATCAAAGCGTAGGTATCGAGTTCGTTGAAAAATGCCACCCGCATGGCGAGATAGGTATTGGCAAAAAGCTTGATCGCTTCCGCCTCGGTGGAATCGGTAAACAGAACCTGAATGTCCTGCTTGACGGCACCTTGTTTGAGCAGACTGGAAAATATTTTCGCACGCCTGGAGTGTTCGCCGACGATGATGCGCGAGGGGTGGAGGTTGTCGTAAAGGGCCCTGCCTTCGCGCAGGAATTCCGGCGAGAAGATGAGGTTTTCGCAATTGAACTGCGCCTTCAATTTTGCAGTGTAGCCGACCGGAACCGTGGATTTGATGACCATGACCGCCGTCGGATTGATGGCCATGACGTCCCGGATGACGGCCTCGACTGACCCGGTATTGAAATAATTGGTCTCGGGATCGTAGTCGGTGGGGGTGGCGATGATGACGAACTCGGCGCCCAGATAGGCATCCTGCTTGTCGAGCGTGGCCCGAAAGTTGAGAGGCTTGTTTGTCAGGTAGTCCTCGATCTCGACGTCGATGATCGGCGAAACCCTGCGGTTGAGCATCCCGACTTTCTCGGGAACGATGTCGAGCGCGACCACTTCGTTGTGCTGCGCAAGCAGGATGCCGTTGGAGAGGCCGACATAGCCGGTACCAGCGATAGCGATTTTCATGACAAGAATTCCCAAGCAGAGACCTGCATTTGATTTAGGTTCTTTCACCGTTATGTCTTGTTCCTTGGCAAACGCCCTGGAATCACGCGCTATCCGTAGCCCGTCGCGTCGGGAATGTATTCCCGACCTACGGCATCCATGCGGTCAACACATAACGGTGAAA
>JADMKH010000016.1:1994-19489 GCA_018780025.1 Thiobacillus sp. | reverse complement strand
ACCAGCGCGCCACCGAATCCGGTCAGGCCGCGCACGATCCCGGCCAGCAGGGTTATGGACAGCAGAAACGGCAGGTGTTCAGGAAACTCCATTGCTACTTTGCGGGACAGGGCTGCGTCTGGCTTTCCGGCTACCGACACGAGGTTGCGTTCCCTTGATCCACGTATACAGAGGGACCGGCGACAGTTGAACCACTGCTTGCATATTCTTCGAGGCCTTCGCCATTTTCCGCACGCTCCACAACTCGTTATGACCTGTCATAACAAAGCAACAGGCATGCCAGTGAGGACATACCCCGCGTTCGGGCCTGGGCGGCCTGCTATCGCAGGCGATTACCCCTTGGCCGTGGCGCGAGGCAAAACGGGTTTGTTAGGGCTTTCCGCGCCAAGCTGATGCAGAGTCAAATGTCATCGCTTGATTTTGGTGCCACCCAGCAGATTGAGTAGTTGGGGGCCATCCCCAAAGATCGCGACGCGGAGGAGATCGGTCAGGGATGGCTCGCACGCAAAACGACGCGTCATGGCCCACCATAGTTAGAGGATCGGAATACTGAACACTTTCATACATGTAGGGCTTTCGGTGGTCGTCGTCGACGGCCGAGTTCGGATATAGCCCCGAAATGCTTGAACGCCGCTTAGCGATCAGTAAGTGGTCAATTCGTTTTCAAATCCCATGAGTCCGCACGGGGTCGGTAGTACGCGTTCGGCGTGTCTGACTGGCATCCACCAGTCGATTAGCACACTGCGCGCGAATGACGGCAACGGGTCGAGAGTACGCATTCGCCGAGGTTGAAAGCGAGCTATTCGGCAGCGTACTCCCTAAACGTCGGCAACCTGCGCGACACCGGTCATTCAGCTGAGGCGACGCCCACGGCCGCTTCGGCCGACGACCAGGCATCCGCCTCTAATATTTGGATGGCGGTTCTACCGCTTATTTCAGACGTAGGTCAGGCCGAGGTTCGTATACCTGCAACGGGTCGGGGGCGGTCACATCCAATACTACGAACCTTTCCGGCAGGCATCTAAAATTGCAGCTTTAACCCCGGTTCCAGATTGCCTTTTTATTATCCGGACCCGAGGCAAGACGCAGCCGACTTGAACAGCGCCAGCGCCTGTTCCCGCTGCACGGCATGATTCACGATCGGCGCAGGATAAGCGCGTCCGATCACGCAGCCTATTCGTTGCTGCTCGGTGGCTGGCATCGTCCACGGCGCGTGGATAAATTTCTCCGGCACCTTGGCAAGTTCAGGCAGATAGCTGCGGATGAAATGCCCCTTCGCATCGAACCGTTCGGATTGCTTCACCGGGTTGAAAATGCGGAACCAGGGCTGGGCATCGCAGCCGACCGAGGCAGCCCACTGCCAGCCACCGCTATTGGCAGCCAGGTCGAAATCAATCAGTTTGTCGGCGAAGTAATGCTCGCCCAGCCGCCAGTCGACCAGCAAATCCTTGGTCAGGAAACTCGCGGCCACCATGCGCAGGCGATTGTGCATATAGCCGGTCTGGTTGAGCTGGCGCATCGCTGCGTCGACCAGCGGATAGCCGGTGCGCGCCTCGCACCAGGCCTCGAAATGGCCCGGCGGGTTCGGCCACGGCAGCGTGTCATATTGGTGTTTGAAGGCATGGCCTGCGGCAACGTCGGGACGGTGCCACAACACTTGATGATAAAAATCGCGCCAGATCAATTCGGACAGCCAGGTTTGCGCCCCGCGCCCACCCTGCTGCCAGGCTGCGGCGGCGAGCTGGCGGATGGACACGGTGCCAAAGCGCAAATGCACCGACAAATACGACGGCCCTTTAATCGCGGGGAAATCACGCGCCTCCTGGTAGCGATCGATGCGTTCCATGAAATCGTCCAGCAGCTGCGCACCGCCCGACATGCCAATGGGCAGTCCGAGCTCGGCCAGGTTGGTCGGGGCAAACCCCATGTCCTGCAAAGCGGGAATGTCCGTTGAGCGGGCGGCCAGCCGATCAACACAGGCATCGACCGGATAGGCCTGCAGGTCATGCGGCGTCAGCGTTTTCAGCCAGGCATTTTTGTAGGGCGTGAAGACACTGTAGGGCGTACCGCCGGCTGTAAGCACTTCCTCACGTTCAAATATCACGGCGTCCTTGCTGTGATGAACAGCTATATCGTGGGCGTTCAGCGCGGATTCGACAGCGGCGTCGCGCACCCGCGCAGCAGGATCATCGTCATGGTTGAAAAATACGGCATCCGCCCGAATCCCGGCAGCGAGTTGGACAATTTCGTTGCGGGCAATGCCGTATTTAACGATGAGGCCGCCGCCTTTGGCCTGCAAGGCTTGTTGCAACGCTGTCACGCTGGCGTGGATGAATTCGACCCGCCGGTCGGCCGGGTCAGCCAAGGCATCCAGAATGTCGCGGTCGAAAACAAACACGCAAAAGACCTGCCGGGCGCGTTCAAGCGCATGGTAAAGGGCGGCATGATCATAGTCGCGCAGGTCGCGTCGAAACCAGACCAGGGCACGTTGATATTCAGGCATAAGGCAGGCGAATCGCTATAGTGGAGGTGGAAGCGTAAAAAAGAGGTGTTGGCTGGAATTGAGGCAGATTACAATGGAGGGGCCATGATGGAAACCGTTAACCTCACCCATAATTTTCTGATCGCCATGCCGGGCATGGTCGACCCCAATTTTCATGGTTCGCTGACGTATATCTGCGACCACAGCGAACAAGGCGCGCTGGGCGTGGTGGTCAACCGGCCCATCGATCTGGATCTGTTTACGCTGTTCGAACAAATCGGGCTCACCCTGCCCGAGCACCTGCGCGACAAAATCGTCTATTTCGGCGGCCCGGTGCAGACCGAGCGCGGCTTTGTGCTGCATACGCCGCCCCACACCTTCAGTTCCACCCTCACGGTCAAGGACGTGGTCAGCCTCACCACCTCGAAAGATGTGCTGGAGGCGGTCAGCCAGGATGCCGGGCCGGAAAAATTCATGGTCTCATTGGGCTACGCGGGCTGGGCGGCCGGCCAGCTGGAAGAGGAAATCAAACAGAACGCCTGGCTGTCGGTGGCGGCCGACCCGCAGGTCATCTTCGACCTGACGCCCGAAGAACGCCTGCCCGCTGCGATGAAGCTGCTCGGCATCGATTTCGCCAGTCTGTCAGACGAAGCCGGACACGCTTGAACCCGGGAGACACCCACGGCACCGTGCTGGCCTTCGATCTGGGCCTGAAACGCACCGGCGTCGCGTCGGGCGATCTCTCGATTGGCGTCGCCCACCCACTCACGGTCATACAAGCCGACTCCACCGATGCACGGCTCACCGCCATCGCCAAACTCGTGACCGAATGGCAACCGGTGTTACTGGTGCTTGGCATCCCCACCCACGCTGATGGCGGCGAACACGAAATGACCCGGGTGGCCAAAAACTTCGCGCGTAAATTAGAATCGCGTTTCAATCTGCCGGTATTCCTGATTGACGAACGCCACACCAGCACGGCGGCCGAATCCGAACTCCATGAGCGCGGGATCCACGGCAAAAAGAACAAGGCGCTGACGGATGCTGTCGCTGCGAAACTCATACTCCAAGGATTTTTCGATGCCCGCCTCACTGCCTGACGCCCACACCCTGATCACGCGACTCGCCGACGCCATTGCACCCACGATCACACCCAACACTTTCATCGTCGGCATCCATACCGGCGGCGTATGGGTGGCCGAGCGCCTGCATGCCATGCTGCGCAGCACGCAACCCCTCGGCACGCTCGATATCTCTTTCTACCGCGACGACTTTTCCCGCATCGGCCTGCACCCGCAAGTGAAGCCGTCCACCCTGCCGGTTGACCTGGAAGGCCGCGACATTCTGCTGGTCGACGATGTGCTGCACTCCGGACGTACCGTGCGCGCGGCGATGAACGAGCTGTTCGACTATGGCCGGCCGGCCTCGATCCGGCTGGCGGTGCTGGTCGACCGCGGCGGCCACGAGCTGCCGGTCCGGCCCGACTTTGCAGGCCACACCCTCAGCATACCCAGCAATCAGAACATCAACCTGTCGCGCCTTGACGATGGCCATTTGACCCTCACGCTCGCATGAATCTACAACTCAACCCCGACGGCAGCCTGCGCCACCTGCTTACACTCGACGGCCTGCCGCGAACCATCCTGACGCACATACTCGATACCGCAGAGTCCTTCATGGACGTCGGCGAGCGCGAAGTGAAGAAAGTCCCGCTCTTGCGCGGAAAATCGATCTTCAATCTGTTTTTCGAGCCATCGACACGCACCCGGACCACGTTTGAAATCGCCGCCAAGCGACTCTCGGCTGACGTGGTCAACCTCAATATTTCCACCTCCAGCCAGACCAAGGGGGAGGCGATTCTCGATACGGTCGACAACCTCGCGGCCATGCACGCCGACATGTTCATCGTGCGCCACTCGCAGTCGGGCGCAGCCCATTTCATCGCGCGCAACGTGGCGCCGCATATCTCGGTCATCAACGCCGGCGACGGCCGCCACTCGCATCCGACGCAAGGCCTGCTCGACATGTTCACCATCCGCCGTTTCAAGGGCGAGTTTCACAACCTGACCGTCGCCATCGTCGGCGACGTGCTGCATTCACGGGTGGCGCGTTCGCAAATCCACGCGCTGACCACGCTGGGGGTGCCGGAAGTACGCGTGATCGGCCCGAAAACATTGCTGCCTACCGGCGTTGAGCAGATGGGCGTCAAGGTCTTCCACGACATGGAAGCCGGCCTCGCTGGCTGCGATGTGGTCATCATGCTGCGGCTGCAGAACGAGCGCATGAAGGGCGCATTGCTGCCCTCCGCGCAGGAGTATTTCAAGTTCTTCGGCCTGACGCCGGAAAAACTCGCGCTCGCCAAACCGGATGCCATCGTGATGCACCCGGGGCCGATGAACCGCGGCGTGGAAATCGCATCCGAAGTGGCCGACGGCCCGCAGTCGGTGATTTTGCCGCAGGTGACCTACGGCATTGCGGTACGGATGGCGGTGATGGCGATTCTGGCGGGAGGGGCGACAGCATGAAAATCCATATCCGGAATGGCCGCGTGATCGACCCGATGAGCGCGCGCGACGAAATCGCCGACATCTTTGTGGCAGCGGGCAAGATTGTCGGCAACGGCCACGCGCCCGCCGACTTCCACGCCAACCGCACCATCGACGCCAGCGGCCTCGTCGTCTGCCCCGGCCTCGTCGACCTGTCGGTGCGGCTGCGCGAACCCGGCTTCGAATACCGCGCCACGCTCGAATCGGAAATGCTCGCGGCTGCCGCAGGCGGCGTCACCTCTCTCGCCTGCCCGCCCGATACCGACCCGCCGCTGGACGAGCCCGGCCTGGTCGAGATGCTGAAATTCCGCGCCAAAAACCTGCCGGGGCCGCGCGTCTACCCGATCGGCGCCTTGACGCAAAAACTCGAAGGCAAGCTGCTCACCGAAATGGCCGAGCTGACCGAAGCAGGCTGCCGCGCCTTTACCCAGGCCGACGCGGTACCCACCGACCCGCAGGTGCTGCTGCGCGCGATGCAATACGCCGCCACGTTTGGCTTCAGCCTGTGGCTGCGGCCGCAGAACCTGTCGCTGGCGCGTGACGGCGTTGCACACGACGGTGCGGTGGCTTCGCGCCTCGGCTTGCCTGGCATTCCGGCGCTGGCCGAAACCGTGGCATTGGCTACGATCCTGCTGCTGGCGCGCGAAACCGGCGCCCGTATTCACCTCGCCCGTCTCTCCACTCGCGAAGGCATCGCGATGGTGCGCGCAGCCAAGGCGCAGGGGCTGGCCATTACCTGCGACGTTGCGAGCACGCACGTGCATTTGTCGGAAAACGATCTCGTCAGTTTCGATTCGCACCTGCATCTGGTGCCGCCGCTGCGCGGCCTGCGCGACCGCGACGCCATCCGCGAGGCGCTGCGCGACGGTTCCATCGACGCGCTGTGTTCAGACCACACCCCGGTTGACGAAGAGGTGAAGCAGGTGCCGTTTGGCGAATCAACGCCAGGCGCCTCCGGCGTCGAACTCTTGCTGCCGCTGACGCTGAAGTGGGCGCGCGAAATGGACGTCCCCCTGATCCAGGCGATCGACCTGATTTCATGGAAGCCGGCCCAAATTCTAGGCGTGCCAGGCGGCAATCTGGCGGTGGGCAGTTGTGCCGACATCTGCATCTTCGACGAAGCGGCCGAATGGATCGCCACCCCGAAAACGCTCGCCAGCCAGGGCGGCAACACGCCCTTCCTCAATCACGCGATGCAGGGACAAGTCCGCTACACACTGATCGACGGCCATATCGATTTTGAGTTTGCGCATTGAGCGCCATGTGGTTTTCCCGGGTGGATGAACGCGCTGCAAAGCGCAGCGTGTCTTTTTCCTTGCTGCTGATCAGCCTGTTATCCGGCGTGCTGGCTGTCGCCGGGTTCGCGCCGTTTTACCTCTGGCCGTTGCCCCTCATAAGTCTGGCTATGCTGTTCGGTCTGCTGACGCGAACACGCTCTGTGCGTGCCGGCTTTCTCATCGGTCTGGCCTGGGGGCTGGGGTTTTTCCTCACCGGCGTGAGCTGGGTCTACGTCAGCCTGTCGGTATACGGCGGCATGCCGATGGCGCTGGCGGCGCTTGCGACCTTTCTGTTTTGCGCGCTGCTGGCGCTGTTTCCCGCGCTCGTCGGTGCATTGCAGGCGAGCTGGCGGGTCTCGCCCGGCTTGCGTTTGCTGCTGCTGATCCCGCTTGGATGGGGCGTGGCGGAATGGGTACGCGGCTGGCTGTTCACCGGTTTCCCCTGGCTGGCGATCGGTTATTCGCAAGTGCCGGCCAGCCCGCTGGCCGGTTACGCGCCGCTGGTCGGGGTGTATGGGGTGTCGTTTCTGCTGGCGCTGGCGGCTGCCCTGCTGGCGTGGGGCGCAACCCTGCGCGGCCCGCTGGCGCAGCGGGTGTGGGCCGGTGTGGCCGTGCTTGCGCTGGGGGTTGGCGGTCAGGCCTTGCGCGGCATCGACTGGACAACGCCGGACGGTGCCACGACCTCGGTTGCGCTGCTGCAGGGCAATATCCCGCAGGACATGAAGTGGAAACCGGAAAAAACCCATGCCACGCTCGAGATCTATGCGCGCATGGCGGCAGCCTCCCCGGCAAAACTCATCGTGCTGCCCGAAACCGCACTGCCGCTGTTTGAGTCCGACCTGCCCGATTTCTATCGCAATGGGCTGGTGACACTTGGCCAGAAAAATGGCGGCGACATCCTGACGGGATTGCCCACCGGATCCATCAACGGCACGTACTACAACAGCGTCCTCAGCCTGGGCAGCGCACCCAGCCAGCGTTATCACAAGGTGCATCTGGTGCCTTTCGGCGAATACATCCCGTTGAAAGCGCTATGGGGCTGGGTGATCCGGGTGCTGCACATTCCGCTATCCGATTTTGCGCGTGGCGATCCCAATCAAACGCCGCTTGCTATCGGCGGCCAGCGCGTAGCGGCCAACATCTGTTACGAAGACGTCTTTGGCGAGGAGATCATCCGTCAGTTGCCGGCAGCGAGCGTGCTGGTCAACGTAAGCAACCTGGCGTGGTTTGGGGATTCGTTCGCGCCCTGGCAACACGCACAGATGTCGCAGATGCGCGCGCTGGAAACCGGGCGCATGATGCTGCGCGCCACCAACACCGGGTTGACCGCCATCATTGACGAGAAAGGCCGGATACTTGCCAGCCTGCCGCCTTTTACAACCGGTAGCCTCTCTGGCGAAATCCAGGGCTACGCCGGCAGTACGCCTTATGTGCGTTGGGGCAATGCAGGCGTATTGATGGTGTGGGGCGTGCTGGGTATTGGGCTGCTACTGCCCGGGCTTAAGCGGCGTCCCTGATTCGCGTCATGTTGCGGCCGCTGCGCTTGGCTTCCAGCAAAGCCGTATCGGCACGCGCCAGCGCTTCATTTTCCTGCTTGTCTTCACGACTGTATTCAGACAAGCCGCCGCTCCACGACAGTTTCTGCGTCACGCCGGGTATCAGTTCGACACTTTCAGGCATCTTGGCGCGCAGGCGCTCGGCCAGTTCCTGCGCACGATCCAGCGGGGTGAACGGGAACAGGACGCAAAACTCGTCCCCCCCCAGACGTGCAATAAAGTCGCTGTTGCGCAAACAGGATTTGAGCGCATTGCCGAACTTGATGATGAGCTGATCGCCCGCCTCGTGGCCGAAAGTGTCGTTCACCTGCTTGAAATTGTCGATATCCAGAATCAACAGGCTGTGCGACCAGCCATCTTTCATGCTGGCAAACAACTCCTTCTGCTTTTCGTCGAAGCTGCGCCGGTTTTGAACCTGCGACAGGTGATCGACCCGAGCCTGGGCGGTCACTTCTTTCTGCTGGCCCAACATCACCTTGCCCAGCTTCAGCATGGTCGCCAGCGGCGCCTGGAATTCGGCCAGGCTAACCGGGTAGGCGGCGCGCAGTCGCTGTTGCCGCAGGTCGTTGGTAAATCTCACCAGCATGCGCAGGCCGTCGTTCACCCGGGTGCGCACCGCCAGAAGGGTGCCCACCACCAGTATCGCGATTATCAGGCTCGCCACCAGCCAGCTCAAGGCATAGGGGGCGATGCTTTCAACCACGGGAACGACCGGCCGCCACACCGCAATCTGCCAAGGCGTGCCTGCCAGCGCGATCAAAGTAGCGCGTGCATGGCGCTTGATTGCCTGATTGCCGCGTCGCATCAGCACCATGGACGTATCGCCGGCCTGAATCTGCTGTAACTCGGCATAGGCTGCGGAGTCCGGCAGCGGCAGCGTATCGAACAAGGCCTGCAGCTGCGGCACGCTTTGCTCGACGATGACAAAGCCCAGGCGCTTGCCTTCGCTATTGGTGACCGGATGCGAGAGCGAAAGGTTGAAGGTGGCCGAGGCGGCTGCCCCCATCCCTTCACGACCGGCATTCGCCAACAGCCGGCGGGTGTCTCCGGGTAAAAATCCGGGTAGCAGCTGGCGTTGTCCATCGGTGGCGAACAGCACCGTCGCGTCCTGATTCAAGGCATGCAGATTAGCCGCCTGCGCCTGACAGATGTCTGGCGTCCCGGAGGTGAAACATGCCAATGTTTGCGGATGGGCGGCAATGCGGGCGGCGCTGCGCTGCATGGCGTCGGCCATGAACTCGATTTGGGTGGCCATCACCGGCTTGTCGAACTCTTCCTCGATCGGGGCCGCCTGCGGACGCGACAGAAAAATCACGGACGTCACCACGCCCGCCAGCAGCACCAGGGCTGCGACGAGGATCAGACCAAACCGCAATATGGATGTGTGGTGCATGTTTGATGCGCCAGCAGGCCCCGCCTCTTTTGTTTATTGTCTCCGCAATGGCCGAATCCAGATTCCGCTCTGGGGGTTCAGCCTACCTGCCAATTAACGCAGCAAAATCCATGCCCTGACACGCGGACACCCATGCAGTCATCCCATCAAGTTTGTTAATGCGCTGCAGTGTAAAGAATTCCGACATTATTGCCGGCCGGTGCTCCCGAAACCACCGCTGCCGCGCTCACTTGTTTCGAAGTCGTCCACCACATTGAATTCGGCCTGCACCACCGGCACGATGACCAATTGCGCAAGGCGCTCCATCGGGGTCAATTCAAACGCCTGTTGCCCGCGATTCCATGCGGAAACCATGAGCTGGCCTTGATAATCCGAGTCGATCAGCCCCACCAGATTGCCCAGCACAATGCCATGTTTATGCCCCAAACCCGAGCGCGGCAGTATCAGCGCGGCATAGCCGGGGTCGGCCAGATGGATGGCCAGGCCAACAGGAATCAGCCGGGTTTCGCCGGGTTGCAGCAGCATGGGGGCATCAATACAGGCGCGTAAATCGAGGCCGGCAGAGCCCGTTGTCGCATAATGCGGCAGCTGATCGCGCAGGCGGGTGTCGAGAATCTTCACATCCATCTTCATATTCGTCGGGATTTCGTCAGTTCAACAGGGTTGCAAGGTGGCGGATCAGATGTCGCGCCTGGGTGAGCTTGTTTGCACGCGGCAACGGGTGCTGGCCCCGGTCATCGAACAACACCAGTTCGGCCGTATCCTGCCCCAGCGTGTCCTGTGCAAGATTGCCCGCCAATAGCGGCAGCTTTTTACGAATGCGCTTGGCCTCGGCGTATTTCGCCAAGTGCTCGGTCTCAGCGGCAAACCCCACGCAAAACGGCGGATCAGGCAGGGCGGCGATTTCCGCCAGGATATCGGGGTTGGCGACGAGCTGCAGCGTCAGGCTGTCTGTGCTTTTTTTGATTTTCTGCTTCGCGGGGGTATCCACCCGGTAATCGGCCACAGCTGCGACGGAAATAAACACGTCAGCGGGCAGTTCCGCCACGACGGCCTTGCGCATGTCCGTCGCACCCATGACGTCAATACGACGCACCCCAACCGGCGTTGGCAAACAGGTCGGGCCCGAGATCAGACAGACCTCCGCACCCGCTTCGGCAGCCGCCTGCGCCACGGCGTAGCCCATCTTGCCCGAACTCAGGTTGGTCAGCCCGCGAACCGGGTCGATCGCCTCGAAGGTGGGGCCTGCCGTGACCAGCACACGCTTACCCACCAAGGCACCCAAACCCAGCATACTGGGCAGTGCATGCAGAATATCCGCAGGCTCCAGCATGCGCCCCGGGCCGACTTCACCGCAGGCCTGTTCGCCCTTAGCCGGACCCAGTACGCTCAAGCCGTCCGCGTGCAGCTGCGTCAGGTTGCGCCGGGTTGCCGCAGCAGCCCACATTTCGCGGTTCATCGCCGGCGCAATGGCGAGCCGGCAGGTACGCGCCAGACACAAGGTCGTCAGCAAATCATCTGCGCGCCCCTGCGCCAGCCTGGCCATAAAATCGGCAGAGGCCGGTGCGACCAGCAGCAAGTCGGCATCGCGCGAAAGATGGATATGTGCCATGCCGTCACCACTGGCCGCATCCCACATGGATGTCAACACGGGCTTGCCGGACAGGGCCTGAAATGTGAGCGGGGTCACGAACTGCTGCGCGGCCATCGTCATCACCACCTGCACGTCAGCACCGGCTTTGACCAGCAGACGACACAGCTCAGCCGCCTTGTAAGCGGCGATACCTCCTGTTACGCCCAGAATGATTTTTTTGTTTTCCAGCGACACGGTCTCGATTCCCGGAGGACTTTCCATGACAATGGGCAACATTCTACGGGAGAGGGGTGGGCATGGCGATCCGTGACTGGCCGGAAGACACGCGTCCGCGCGAAAAATTACTCAAACGCGGCGCCGCTTCCCTGACCGACGCCGAACTGGTCGCCGTGTTCCTCCGCACCGGCGTGGTCGGCAAGAGCGCGGTTGACCTCGGTCGCGACCTGATCGAACGTTTCGGCGGCCTTGGCGGCTTGTGTCGGGCCGACAAAACATCAGCGTGCGCCGCGCCAGGCGTCGGTGAAGCCAAATATGCCCTGCTCCAGGCGGTGATGGAAATGGCGCGCCGCACCCTGGCCGAAGACATGCAAGCGGGCGACGCGCTGGAGTCGCCCCACGCCGTGCGTGATTATTTGCGGCTGATTCTGCGCGGCAAGGAATATGAAGTGTTCTGTTGCGTCTATCTCGACGCGCAGAATCGCGTCATTGCGGTGGAAGAACTGTTTCGCGGCACGCTGACGCAAACCAGCGTCTACCCGCGCGAGATCATCAAGCGCGCGCTGGCGCATAACGCCGCCGCGCTGATTCTGGCGCACAACCACCCCAGCGGCGTGGCCGAACCCAGCCAGGCCGACCGCACCCTCACCCGCAAACTGGCGGATGCGCTTGCGCTGGTGGACATTCGCGTGCTCGACCATTTCATCGTGGCGGGCGCATCTTCATTGTCGTTCATGGAAGCGGGCCAATTGTAAATCGTCGCGGAACTTGCCTCTTGCTTGAAGGCTGTGGTATAAATCGCGGTTCTCGGGTTGGCTCGTTAGCCATCCCTGACCGGATAACCTATCAACTTTGGAGCAGTGTCATGGCTCGCGTATGTGTCGTTACGGGCAAGAAGCCCATGGTCGGAAACAACGTTTCCCACGCCAACAATAGAACCAAGCGTCGTTTTCTACCCAACCTGCAATACCGCCGGTTCTGGGTTGAGAGCGAAAATCGCTGGATTCGTCTGCGTTTGTCCACCGCTGCCCTGCGCACGATCGACAAGAATGGCATTGATGCTGTTCTGGTTGATCTACGTGCCAACGGCGTTGCTGTTTAAGGAGCCCAACCATGGCTAAAGGCGGACGCGAAAAGATCAAGCTGGAGTCCACTGCGGGCACCGGTCACTTCTACACCACCACCAAGAACAAAAAGACCATGCCCGAGAAAATGGAGATCAGCAAGTTCGATCCCAAGGCTCGCAAGCATGTGATGTACAAGGAAACCAAGCTGAAGTAATTCAGCTGGCATCCAATAAAAAACCCGCCAAAGGCGGGTTTTTTATTGGATGTGGTTCTGGGAACAACCGGTCTCCCACAAACAACAAGCGGCCCGAAGGCCGCCTGTGACTCAATCGAAAGGGTCCGGCACTAAGCGTAGCAGCGCAGGCGCACCGAAAAGTCTTGCAGCGATTTGATGCCGCTGTCTTCGGCACGTTTGCACCAGGCTTGCAGTTGCTCCAGCAACTGCTCGCGCGTTGCGGTGGAACGCCCCCAGATGGCAGCCAGCTCCTGACGCATCCGATACACGGTGTTCAGGCGCTCGCTCTTGCCCAGCAGCGTGTCCAGTTCAGCTTTGTCGGCTGCCGCCAGCTCGGCGGGTTCCTGGTGCAACCATTGACGGAAGCTATTGAGATTCCAGCTTTGCGGCAGGCTTGCATTCGCCTTGAGCTTGGCGATCTCAGCCGCACTCTCGGCACGCACACTTTTCACGAAGCGCGTCATCACATCATAGCGATGCGTAATGATAGCCTGCAGGGAATCCAGGTCGCACAGTGGTTTGGCCGGTTGCCATTTCACGGTGGGCGCCACCTTGCGGACGGTGGCCAGCCCAACATAGGTCATCAGCTTGATGTAGAGCCAGCCGATGTCGAACTCATACCACTTGTTCGACAGGCGCGCCGAGGTGCCGTAGGCGTGATGGTTGTTATGCAACTCTTCGCCGCCGATCAGAATGCCCCACGGGAATACGTTGGTGCTGGCATCTTCGCAAGCGAAGTTACGATAGCCCCAATAGTGGCCGATGCCGTTGATGATGCCGGCTGCAGTGACCGGAATCCATGCCATTTGAACCGCCCAGATGGTCAGGCCGATGGGGCCGAACAGGGCGAGGTCGATCGCCATCATCAGCCAGATGCCCGCGGCCGAGTGGCGGCTATAGACGTTGCGCTCCATCCAGTCGTCGGGCGTGCCGTGGCCGTATTTTTCCAGCGTCTCGGCCACCTTGGCCTCGGCGCGATACAGCTCGGAACCCCGCCAGAAGACAGTCTTGAGGCCGCGCGTCTGCGGACTGTGCGGATCGTCGACGGTTTCGCATTTGGCGTGGTGCTTGCGGTGTATGGCAACCCATTCCTTGGTGACCATGCCTGAGGTGAGCCACAGCCAGAAACGGAAGAAGTGACTGACGATGGGGTGCAGGTCGACGGCGCGATGCGCCTGCGAGCGATGCAAAAAAATGGTAACAGCAGCGATGGTGATGTGGGTGAGCGCCAGCGCTGCCACCGCATAACCCCACCAGGGAAGATCCAACAGGCCTAATTGCATGGTTTTTGGTTCCTAAAACAGGACAAAGTCATCAGCTAATTTACGGACAAACCCCATAAAAATCAAGGGTTATTCAAAGTTAAATTTTCCGGCGGGGCCCAGTGCACCACCCTCTGCGGGAAGGGGATCTCGATGCCTGCTGCCTTGAAGCGTCGCCAGATCCCCCAATTGATGTCTGAGCGCAGATTGTTCAGGCCTTCGCCGGCATCCCGAATCCATACTGCAAGCTCCAGCGACACACCATTATCCGCAAACTCACGCAGCAAAACCTTGGGAAGGTTGTCTGGATCGTCGAGGATGACCCGGCCTTGCTCATGAGCGGCCTCAAGCATCAGGGCTTCGACCTGCTCCAGATTGGAGTCATATGAAACCTGAATCGGCAATGCAACCCGCACATTGGGCCTGGACAGCGAATGGTTGATCACCGTCTGCGTGATCAGGGTTTCGTTGGGGACGATGGTTTCGGTGCCGTCCAGCGCCCTCAGCAGGGTATAGCGCGTGTTGATCTGGCTGACCTGGCCGTATTTGTTGTCCACTGTGATGAGATCGCCGATGCGCACCGAGCGGTCGAGCAGGATGATGAAGCCGGAAATGTAGTTGCTGGCGACCTTTTGCAGGCCAAACCCGATCCCCACGCCGAGCGCGCCGCCGAACACCGACAACACGGTGAGGTCGATCCCCACCGCCGGCAGCGCCGCCAGCACAGCCAGAAGTAGAAACAGGGTGCGCGCCGCCTTGGAAAGCGCCATGCGCAGCGACAGGTTCATCTGGGTGACGCCCATCAGCCGGGTTTCGACCACACGTGCCAGGGTCAGCGCGGCAATCACCGCCACCACGATCACCGCCGCTGCCTGGAACAGCAGCCACAGCGAGAAACGGTTGCTGCCCGACTGGAACGACAGCGCTTCCATCGCCGCGTGGATACGCGGCAGCAAACCGGTGATGTGCAGCGCGAACGCACCCCAGATCAGCCAGGCGGCGGTGCGTTCCCACAGCCTGAGCGACTCGCGCGGCTCGAACACGTAGCGCAGCGCATAAATCGCCAGCCGCACGCCTGCCAGCGCCAGCAAGAGCGGCACCGCCAGATTCAGCAAGTGTGTTTTATTCAGCCAGATTTCCGCAATCTCGCGCCCCAGCAGCAGCGCCAGCAACATGACGAGCGGAAACCCCGCCCGGCGCAGCCCCGCGCGCCCGGCCGACCATGAAATTTCAGTCTTGGCGAGATACGGCTGAGCCAGCCGCATCGCGCCCCAGGCCGCCAGCGCGCACGCCGCCAGCACGCCAAATTGCCACAGCAGGACGACATCCTGACCGTCTTCGATGAGACGCGTCAGAAGGTTGTCGAAAGGAATGGTTTGAGACAAGGTCAGAAGTTGTGGGTCAGTTGCGCAGAGAGGATGTCGACCGAGGCTTCGTATTTGCCTGTGAGCGTCACGCCACTTTCTGTTTTGTCGATCCGCGCATCCTTGACGAACAAATGCGCGTAGCCAAAATCGAGCGCGGTTTTATTGGACAGGCGATATTGCGCCCCAAAGGCCAGCCAGGTCCGGCTCTCGTCTGGAATGCGTACCGTTCGATAGGTGTCGGACACCGGGGTTTCATCGTACGCCAAGCCCGTACGCAGGGTCAGCTTATCGTTCATGCGGTAGTTGACGCCCACCGAGTAACGGTAACTGTCGCTCCAGTTTTCAGTCGTCACACCCAACAAAGCGCCGTTGGTACGCACGATACGAAGTTCATCAAAATCGCTCCACCCCGTCCAGGTAATGTCGGCCAGAAATTCCAACTGCGGATTCATTTTATGGAGCAGCGAGAGCGAGGCGCTGTCCGGCAAGGTAACGCTTGCCGCCACTGGGCCATTAGCGGCAGGAAACGCCGAGAACGTGGCGTTCCCCTCCAGCTTTTGATCCACCTCGGAGCGATACGCAAGGCCAATGCGGGTTGCATCGGAAAGCTGCCACAACGCGCCCAGATTAAAGCCCCAGCCGTAATCATCTCCCTCAACAGTCGCCAATCCTGGAGCGCCGGCCTGATTCGTCAATGTCGCTTTGGCATACTGGACACTCAACCCTGCACCCAATGAGAGGGAATCACTAACTTTCCAGGCAATCGAAGGATTAAGGTTGATCGTTTTCAACTCGGATTTGATCCCATGGGTACTACCCGCCCAAGTGCGGTCATACTCAGTTTTCAAACCAAACGGCGCATTCATGCCAATACCCACGTGAATGTCAGGTGTCAGTCGATATGCAAAATAACCGTTTGGAACAAAGGCAAGGCCACCCGCATCTCCCCCGTTACCCCCGTTGTTAACGCCCGGAATTACCGGATTAACTACACCACCGAACTCCGCCTGCGGCTTGATGAGGTGGCCCGCCACCACAACCTGGCGGTCGGGCAGCAGGGTCATGCCGGCTGGATTGAAGAATATCGTGCTGGCATCCTGGGCGCTCGCGGCCTGGCCTGCATAGGCATTGCCCAGGCCGCTGGCGTTCTGCTCGATCAGCGCAAAGCCGGCGGCATGCGTCAGGCTTGCCATGCCGGCCAGAGCCAGACCAAGCGATAAGCGGTTAAACGTAAATGAGGGCATGTGTCTCTCCAGTTTTTATTGAAAATTTAACGCGCAAAATCAGCATACATGGCATCGACCGCCGCACGGTACCGTTCGAGCACCTGATTGCGTTTGACTTTAAGTGTAGGCGTCAGCAAACCGTCCTCCACCGTCCATGGCATGAGGTCCAGATGCAGGCGCCGGATTTGAGCATAGCCCGGAAAATGCCTGAGGTGTGCTGCCACGCGTTGAGTGATCAATTTGATCACCCTGGGGTCGCGAAGGATCAGGGGGTGTTTTGAATCGACGTGAATGCTGGCGGCAAAGGCTTGCCAATGCTCTTCGTTCAAAACGGTCAACGCGGCCAGGTAGGGTTTGCCTTCGCCGACGACCATCACCTGCTCGAACAGGGGATCGTGCAGAATCGCCGACTCCATATCGGTGGGCGGGATTTTCTCGCCGTTGTTCAACACGATGATGTCCTTGATGCGCCCCACAATGGTGTAAAAACCATGGGCATCGACGCGCGCCTTGTCGCCGGTGTGGACCCAGCCCTCGGCGTCGATCATGGCGCGGGTGGCTTCCTCATCCTGCCAGTAGCCGCGCATCACGCAGCGGCTGCGGGTAAGCAATTCGTCTTCGTCGCCAATCTTCACTTCAATACCCGGCAGCGGTTTGCCGATACTCGAGGGCAGATTGTCGCCCGGCCGGTTGCAGCACACCACCGGGCTGGTTTCGGTGAGTCCGTAGCCCTGATAAATCGCCACGCCCAAGCCAATGAAAACGCGCGCGATGTCGGGCGACAGCGCCGCGCCGCCGGATATCGCCAATTCCAGCCGCCCGCCCAGCTTTTCGGCGACATTGCCGGCCACCAGCCTGTTCAAAAGCGGCCACAGCATCAGTTCCGGATGCCAGTTCGTGCGCCCCTCGGCATGCTCAAAACGACGCCAGCCCACCCGCACCGCCAGATTGAACACCCTCCTCGCAAGCGGGCTTTTTTTGGCCAGCCCATCCTGAATGCGCCCATACACCCGTTCATAAATACGCGGCACCGAAACCAGCACCGTGGGGCGGATGACCTGCAAATCGCTGGCCAGCTGGGCGATGGAACGCGCATACGCCACCTCGGCCCCCAGCAGCATCGGCAGGTAATAGCCGGCGGTGCGTTCAAACATGTGCGACAAGGGCAGGAAGGATAACAAGCGTAACTGTGGCCGGACACCTAATGCGTGACAGGCACCCTCCGACGCATACAGAATATTGCTGTGGCTGAGCATCACGCCTTTGGGCCGACC
>JADMKH010000016.1:0-1984 GCA_018780025.1 Thiobacillus sp. | reverse complement strand
CATGTGCGACAGCGGCAGAAAAGACAAAAACACGGGGTGCGTCCCAAAGTCCGCGAACCCGGACGCGGCAAAGACATTCCGCAGGATGTTTTCGTGCGTCAGCATCACGCCTTTTGGCCGCCCCGTGGTACCCGATGTGTAGACAATGCTGGCCAGCAGATCCGGGCTCAGGTGACGTTCGGGTATCGGCGTATTGTTCGCGGCCGCCAGCCAGTCGGCTGCCACCACAAAGCGGGTGCTCCAGCTCGCCAGCGCGCTGTCCGGCGCCACCAGGCTGACGATATGTTGCAATGTGGCGGTCGAGCCCGTGATTTCGGCCAGCTTCTTATGCTGAAGCCGGCCTTCGACCAGCAGCAATTTGGCGCCGGAATGGTTGAGGATGTATGCCGCGCTTTCAGGGCGGTCATCGAGATACAACGGCACGGTGACGAGTCCCAGCGCGAGCGCAGCCTGGTCGAATATGACCCACTCGATGCTGTTTTTCAGCATCACCGCCACGCGATCGCCGGGGACAAGACCTTCCTTGACCAGCGCAGCCTGCCAGCGCGCCACCTCGGCGGCCACCTGCGCCCAGCTGTAACCGACCCAGGCGTCGCTCGCCTCATCGAACTGACGGTAGGCAAGCTGACCCGGTGACGCGGCGACGCGTGCGCGAAACAAACCGCACAGGTTGCCGAGCGAATCAGGGTCGAAGGTCGCAGCGGTCATATCAGATCATCAGGCTGAAAAGAAACACCCCGTTCAAACTGCAATGTCTGCAGCAGGTCAAGCTGCTGTCTTGACCAGAACCGCCGCAAAAAAGCCGTCCGTGCCATGTATTGACGGCGACATTTTAAGCATGGGGCCGGTGTCGAGGTCGATCTTGCTCTGCGCCAACAGTTCGTTCACCGGCAACAGGGTAAAGCCACCTTCAGCCAACAAGGTCCCGACGACGGCCTCATTTTCTTCTGCCAACAGACTGCATGTTGCATAGACCAGCCGGCCGCCGGGTTTCAACAGCTTGGCCGCCGAACGCAAAATGGCTGTCTGTTTTTGCGTCAGTTCTGCCACGCTCTCGGCCGACTGACGGAATTTCAGGTCGGGATTGCGACGCACGGTGCCCAGCCCGGAACACGGCGCATCGACCAGCACGCGGTCGAGCTTGCCGGCCAACCGCTTCACCCGCGTGTCGTTCTCGGATGAGAGCAACTGCGGCATGACGTTGGACAAACCTGAACGCGCCAGTCGCGGCTTCATCTTGACCAGCCGTTTTTCCGCCACATCAAACGCATACAGGCGGCCACTCGAGGCCATCATCGCGCCGATGGCGAGGGTTTTACCGCCCGCCCCCGCGCAAAAATCGCATACCATTTCACCACGCCGCGCGCCCACCAGCAGCGCCAACAGCTGGCTGCCCTCGTCCTGCACTTCCAGGCTGCCGTTGACAAACAGGGGATGGCGATTGATCGCCGGATGGTCCTTGAAGCGGATGCCCCACGGCGAATACGGCGTTGCCTCGACGGCCATGCCCTCGGCGAGCAACTGCGCCAGTACGGTCTCGCGGTTCGCCTTGATCGTGTTGACCCGCACGTCCAGCGGCGCCTGCTGCTGCAGGGCGCGGCCCAGCGCGAGAATATCGGCATCATTCATCGACAGCCGCAGTTTTTCGATCACCCAGTCGGGCAGATCGGCTGCGATGCCCAACGACAAGTCATCTGTTTTGGCGTTGCGGATATGGTCGATCAGCTCGGGCTTGGCGAACTGCTCCAGCACCGCACCGCTCATGCCGCGCGCCTTGATCAGCCAGGCAATCACCAGCGTGCGCGGATTGGCGGCCGGCACCACCACCGACAGATAGCGATAGCGCCGCAGCACGCCGAATACGGCTTCGGCGACAAATGCGCGGTCATGCGGCCCGAGCTTCTTGTGGTCGCGGAAAAATGCCGACAGCTCGGCATCGGCCGGGCGTTTGAAATCCAGCACCAGGTCAAGCGCCTGGGTAGCG
>JADMKH010000270.1 GCA_018780025.1 Thiobacillus sp. | reverse complement strand
TTCCTTCGTTGGTGACCTGGGCGCAGACTCACTTGACACGGTTGAACTGGTGATGGCGCTGGAAGAAGAGTTCGGCTGCGAAATCCCTGATGAAGACGCAGAAAAAATCACCACTGTCCAGCAAGCGGTTGACTACGTCAACAGCCACTCGAGCTGATTATTCACACAGTAAAGGGCTGACTTTTGTCCATACGTCGCGTCGTCGTAACCGGTTTGGGGATCATTTCCCCAGTTGGCAACACCATTCCGGAGGCTTGGGATAACCTGGTAGCAGGTCGGTCAGGAATCGCCCGGATCGCCCGTTTCGATCCTTCGCCCTTCACTGCGCAGATAGCGGGTGAAGTGAAGCATTTCGATGTGGAGCAGTATCTCAATCCAAAAGAAGCCCGCCGCATGGATGTGTTTATCCAGTACGGCATGGCAGCTGGCATCCAGGCGATACGTGACTCGGGCATTGAAGTCACCGAGGCCAATGCCGAGCGCATTGGCCTCAATATCGGATCCGGAATTGGCGGCTTGCCGCTGATCGAGGACACCCATACTTTGCTGATGGAATTCGGCCCAAGGAAGATTTCTCCCTTCTTTATTCCCGGTTCCATCATCAACATGATTTCCGGCAACCTTTCCATCCTGTATGGGATAAAGGGGCCTAACCTCGCGGTCGTGACTGCGTGTACGACAGGCTTGCATGCGATCGGCTTGTCTGCCCGCATGATCCAGCACGGCGATGTCGATGTGATGGTCGCGGGAGGGGCTGAATGCGCCGTTTCGCCGCTGGGCGTGGGCGGTTTCGCTGCCGCCCGTGCGCTCTCCACTCGAAACGATGACCCGGCAACAGCCAGTCGGCCGTGGGATAAGGATCGGGATGGCTTTGTGCTGGGCGAAGGCAGCGGTGTGCTGGTGCTGGAAGAGTACGAGCATGCAAAAGCTCGAGGTGCAAAAATCTACGCTGAGTTGTCGGGCTTTGGCATGAGTGGTGACGCCTATCACATGACTGCGCCAAGCACCGATGGCCCTAAACGCTCGATGCTGAACGCAATGCGCGATGCCGGTGTGAATGCCGATCAGCTTCAATACATCAACGCCCATGGCACCTCGACACCGCTCGGCGACAAAAACGAGACCGAGGCGATCAAGCTGGCGCTCGGCGATGCGGCGTACAAGACGGTGGTCAACTCGACCAAATCGATGACCGGCCATTTGCTGGGAGGGGCGGGCGGCGTGGAGTCGGTGTTCACGGTGCTGGCTATCCATCATCAGATTTCGCCTCCCACCATCAATATTTTCTCGCAGGATCCGGAGTGCGATCTCGATTACTGTGCCAATACCGCGCGTGACATGAAGATCGACGTAGCGCTCAAGAACAACTTCGGGTTTGGCGGCACCAACGGTTCACTCGTCTTCAAGCGCGTTTGACCTTCACTTCGGATCGTTTGGATACGCCAGAAAGCAGGGAATGGCCATACCAGCCCGATCAGCGGCGGCCTGACCTGCTTGCCCTGCAAGCTGCGTTTCCGCAACGCTATCCGGGCCTGATTCAAAGCAGTGGCGACACCGGATGGGACGTGCTGTTTGCGTTCCCGCAGGATGTCGAGCAGTTTTCCCTGGCCGATGGTCTGGATGGCCTGCGCGCGCATCCTGCCATGCAAGGCAATCCCTACCGCGGACCGCGGACACCTGTCGACCTGCCATTCAGTGGCGGCTGGCTGTGTGCCTTTTCGTATGAACTGGGGGGGATGTTTGAACCCAGCGTGGGCATGGCGGATGATCCTGAATTCCCGCTGGCCTGGCTGGCGCGTATCCCGGCCGCGATTTTGATTAACCGCGCCAATGGGCGGTGCGTATTGATGGCCGAGTCCGGCCAGCATGGATTGCTCGATGCCATGGAGCAGGATCTCCAGCAAACCTTGCCGCCTGTTCAGTGCCTGCCGGTACCGACTTCCCTTGATCAGGATGACCCTGAAGCATTCCTGTCGGGCGTTGCGCGCATTCAAAGCTATATTCGTGCGGGCGATGTCTTTCAGGTGAACTTGTCGCGCGGTTGGCGGGCGGAGTTTGCTGAACCCGTTTCGCCCGCAGCCTTGTTTGCACAACTGATGCAGAAAAATCCGGCGCCGTTTTCAGCGCTGGTGCAAATGGGAGACTGGGCTATCGTGAGCTCATCCCCCGAGCGCCTGGTCCATCTGGGTCGTGACGGGATGCTGGAAACCCGGCCGATAGCCGGGACCCATCCGCGAAGCGAGGAGGCGGTCGAAGATGAGGCGCTGCGATCGCGATTGCAGGCCCATCCGAAGGAGCGCGCCGAGCATGTCATGCTGGTGGATCTGGAGCGCAACGATCTGGGCCGGGTATGCGAGCCCGGCAGTGTCAATGTGCCAGCCCTGATGGAAATCGCCAGCTATCGCTATGTGCACCACATCGAATCCACCGTGTGTGGAAAACTGCG
>JADMKH010000228.1 GCA_018780025.1 Thiobacillus sp. | reverse complement strand
GAGAGTGTACCCGCAAGAGGCACGCCGGATTCGTAAGCCGCTAAAGCGGCAACGACTCCGCTGTACCCGCAAGGAGCACGCCGGATTCGTAAGTCGCTAAACCGACAACGACTCCGCTATACCGGCAGCTTGCCGCTGCCGGGTGATACGGGATCAGGAACGCAGGCGATCGCTCTGACGCTTGAGCGCGTCGGACACGGCTGCCAGCACCCCGCTGGCGACTTCGGACAAACGGCCGGTTGTAATGCTGGCCGTTTCACTCAACTTTTCACGTCCGGCCTCGGTGCCGGCCTTTACGCCACTCGCCATCTGCTGCAGGGCTTCCCGCACCTGTTCGCCGGTACGGGTACCACTGTGTTTCAGATGCTCGCTCAGAGTATCCAGCTCCTCCCTCAGCTTGCCGCCCGACTCACTGGCTGTCTGCTTGAGGGTATCGACAAACTGGACTTCCAGATCACGCAACTGCTCCAGGCTGGCTTTCAATTCATTGTCCTTGAATGCCTGCCCCTGGTCCGCTGCTTCGCGCAAGGTGTAGGACACTTTCTGGGCAGCGCTGCTGACGGCATCGTCCAAACCCGAAACCGCTTGCTTGAGTCCCTCCCTGATTTCACCGCCGCGCTCAACAAGCCCACTCCCGATGCCGGATGTGATCGCGCCGACGATTTCTCGGAGTTCCTTCAAATCCATCCTGCGTTCGTGCAATGCGCGCGCAGTCAGGTCACGCACCCGTTCACGCAGGTCAGGCTCGGAGACCGCAGCCGCGGCTTCATCCCGCCATTGCGCGAGTTGCGTATTTTCAGACATACTGGGTTCGGTTGTAGCAGTGGGGTGTGCTTCATTCATGATGAGATCCTCGAATTCAAGATTCGTTGAAATTGGCCGCTTGGTTCGCTAACTATAGAGCAGATTGTCATTCCATGAAGCCTGTCGTGTCGCTCTCTCTGCTAGCCTTGCTACTGCCGATGCCACTCGCGCACGCCAGCGCGCCCTCGGAAGACATTCCCATGTATGCAGTCAGTCTGGTTGGCAGTCCTTATCGTTTGGGCGGTGTGACGCCCGAGACCGGGCTCGATTGCAGTGGCTTTGTCGGCCATGTATTCAGGCAAGTCGCTGGCATCGTGCTGCCGCATAAAAGTTTGGCGATCAGTGCAGTCGCCAAACCCCTGGAACCAGGGGATTTGTTGCCCGGCGACCTGGTTTTTTTCAACACATTGAACCAGGCGTTTTCCCATGTCGGCATTTACCTGGGCGAAAACCGCTTTGTGCATGCCTCAAGCAGCCGCACAAACAGGGTGATGGTTTCCAGTCTCAACGACCGCTACTGGCGCACCCGGTTTGATGGCGCCAGGCGGGTCGTCCCTTCAGGCGAACGAATCCCTTCGGCCATTCCCCTTGAGTAACGCCCAATTCACTCACGTAAGGCGCAGCCTTCTATCGCACGCTGCCCTGCTGTTTGCCCTGCTGTTTGCCCTGCTCACGCCAAGCCTCGCTAGCGCGCAGTCTGACACCGACCTAAGCATGGAAAGCGCGCATAACGTTAACGAAGGCGTGCTTCGATTTCTTGTAACCGCCCCAAGCAAGCCGATACACCATCACCACAACCAGATTCTGATCGACCAAAACAGCTTGAGTACCGGCTGGGTCAGCCTGAAACAATGCCATACCAACCTCGACCCAGTGCCACGCGCCCAAATCACCTTCAGAGAAGGCTTTGTACGCGACCTCAGGGTGGACATTTCCAGCCAGATTGAACAGGCCTGGATTGAGGGTGCCAGCGTACAACTGGTCAATGTCGAACCCGGTGCACGTCTGTGCCTGTCAGCGCAGACCCGTGCATTTCGCAATACGGGAAACGGGTATTACAACCTGACGAATGGACCCTACATGCGAAAATTTCTGGATGGTTATTATCCGATGCGGGTGACACTGGCTATCGACTACCCACCCCAGACGCTGGAACTGATCGATATTGCTCCGCAGGCGCAACCCGGCCTCAAGATCGATACCCATAGGGGTGCCATCCGGATAGACACGGTGTTTGAGGGCGAAATGCAAACCCTCATCCAATTTGAAAAACGGTAAAGGCAGCACCTGCCAACGCTCGAATCGACTTGTTTCGTTTTAACCCAATCAATATTGATTGATAACGGTTCTCATTTAATGTAGTATTCCTGAAATGACCCCTTTCTGGATTAACCGCATATGAAACCGACCCAATTGCTTGCTGCCTTCGCGCTTTGCGCAACGGCCCTACCCGTGCTGGCCGAAGAAGTCGTGGTGTATTCCGCGCGCAACGAACAGCTCATCAAGCCCCTGTTCGATGCCTACACCCGCGACACCGGCGTGCAGATCAAATTCATCACCGACAAGGAAGGCCCGCTGATGGCGCGCCTGAAGGCCGAGGGCAAGAACACCCCGGCCGACATGCTGCTGACGGTGGATGCGG
>JADMKH010000251.1 GCA_018780025.1 Thiobacillus sp. | reverse complement strand
GCGGGCATCGCCTGGCTGCACTGGGGCCTCGCCATCCCGATGCCGCTGTTGCCGATGGGAGCAGTGCTGGCGCTGATGGGACTGTTTGCGCTGTCCACCGCTTGGCGACTGCGACTGGATGTGCCCGCCACGCAAATGGAATTCCTGGCCCACCTGCTGGCCGATCTCACCGCGTTTGCGGTGCTGGTGTTTTTCAGCGGCGGCGTCACCAACCCGTTCGTCTCGCTGATGCTGGTGCCGGTGGTCATCGCCGCGATCAGCCTGCGCCCGCGCTGGGTGTGGCTGCTGACGGCGGTGGCGGGCGGATATTACGCGCTGCTGCTGTTTGTTTACCAGCCGCTGGCGGTGGCCGACCCGGTGGCGGCCTACGGCATGCATCTGGGCGGCATGTGGTTCAACTTCCTCATCAGCGCCGGGCTGATCGCGTTTTTCGTCACCCGCATGCACGCCGCGCTGCGCGCGCGCGACCTGGAACTGTCTGCCCTGCGTGAGAAGCAGTTGCGCGACGAACGCATCGTCGCGCTCGGCACCCAGGCCGCGCTGGCCGCGCACGAACTCGCCACCCCACTCGCCACCATCCAGACCACGGCGCACGAACTGGCCCGCGAGTTTGCCAACGATCCCGACATCGGCGCCGACTGCCAGCTGCTCGAAAAGCAGGCGCAGGCATGCAAGCGCATCCTCACTCAACTGGCCGCACGCGCGCAGGACGGCACGGCATCGCCACAGCCGCTCGACGCCTGGTTGAAATCGCTACTCGAACGCTGGCAGGTAATACGCCCCGATGCCCGACTCACCGCCAGCCTGTCGCCCGACCACCGTGACTTCATCCCGCCCGACGGACTGGAGCAGGCGATCATGAACGTGCTGAACAATGCAGCCGACGCGTCGTCGCATGCCGTCGGGTTCAGCACCGCCACCGACCACGATGTCCTGCAAATCGACATCGCCGATCGCGGGCCAGGTTTTTCGCCCGAGCAGAAAGCGCTGGCCGGCCGCGTGCTGTTCAGCGGCAAGCCGGGGCACGGCTGGGGCATCGGCCTGGCGCTCACCCACGCCACGCTGGAGCGGGTCGGCGGCAGCCTCACCCTCACCGAACGCGAGGGCGGCGGAACCTGCGTGCGGATCACCCTGCCCTGGAATCGGACTGCATGAACATGAAGCTGTTGATCGTCGAAGACGATGCCGATTTTGCAGCGGCCCTGTCGCGCGCCATGGGCAAACGCGGATTCGACGTGGCGGTGGCGCATAACGCCATTGAAGCCCAGGCCGTGTCGGAAACCTTCGCGCCCAGCCACGCGGTGGTCGATTTGAAGCTGCCCGGCGAATCGGGGCTGAAGGTTGTTGCGACGCTTGCCGCGCGCTCGCCCGCGCCCGCCATCGTTGTGCTCACCGGCTACGCCAGTATTGCCACTGCGGTCGAGGCGGTGCGGCTGGGTGCACGGCACTATCTGGCGAAACCGGTCAACGCCGACGAGATCCTTGCCGCGCTCATGCGCGACCAACCCGATGCGACGCTGGAAGTCAGCGCCGCACCCCTATCGGTGGCGCGGCTGGAATGGGAACACATCCAGAAAGTGCTGAATGAGCACGACGGCAACATCTCGGCCACCGCGCGCGCCTTGAAAATGCACCGCCGCACGCTGCAACGAAAACTCGAAAAAAACCCGCCCAGAACGGGCTGAGGACAACGGCTTACGCGTCGCGTCATTCTGCTGACAGATTCCGGGAATACGGTGGCCCCGTCGGCCTCGCCGACCCTTCCCGCCCATTCCACAGGAGTCCGTATGTTCCCCACTTTCGCTTCCCGGCAGGCCGCCGCTTCCGCCGCCTTGCTGATCGTCGTCGCCGCACCGGCCTGGGCCGACGACCGGCATGACCGCGACGATGAGCGCGGATCCGTTCGCGCCGCACAAACCGTCCAGCTCGGCCCGCGCCCCTTCTTCCTCGTCGAGGACATGCAGGACGGCGCACTCAAACGCACCCTCCAGCAATGCGCCAGCGGCCCGTTCCGCAAGCGCGATTTCTCGATCGGCCACCGTGGCGCGGCGATGCAGTTCCCCGAACACACACAGGAATCGTATGAAGCTGCCGCGCGCATGGGCGCAGGCATCGTCGAATGCGACGTGACCTTCACCAAGGACAAGCAACTGGTGTGCCGCCACGCGCAGAACGACCTGCACACCACCACCAACATCCTCGCCACGCCGCTGGCCGCCAAGTGCACGCAGCCGTTCACGCCGGCCGTTTTCAACACAGACGGCAGCCTCGTCACGCCCGCCGCGGCCGAGTGCCGCACCAGCGACCTCACCCTGGCCGAGTTCAAGTCGCTGCGCGGCAAGATGGATGCGTCGAACCCGCGTGCGCTCACCGTCGCCGAATATCTCGGCGGCACCGCCAACTGGCGCACCGATCTCTACGCCGGCCCCACCAGCGGCACCTTGATGA
>JADMKH010000007.1 GCA_018780025.1 Thiobacillus sp. | reverse complement strand
CCCCGGTTGGGGAAATCGCCGCCGGGCGGGGTTCAAGTCCGACAGGCTGCTAGAGAACACAGAAGGATCTTTTGGGTACAAAGGCCTGCATCTTGATCTCAAACTTGGGGCTTCGCGACGAGAACTCCCAGAGTACGCCACATACGCAGAGTTTAGTTTTGAAGTCCAAATTCGAACCATCATCCAAGATTCGTGGAGCGTCCTCGACCACAAGATCAAATACAAAAAATCCATACCGAATCGTCTAAAAAGACGAATAAACACCTTGGCTGCACTGTTCGAATTGGCTGATAGGGAATTCAGGGAGATCAGGGACGCAACCACCGAAGAAATTGAAAAAGAACAGGTTGAACCGGATGATATATCCCAGGACCCCCCGCCAAATGTGCATGGATCGAGCACCGGCCGCCCTGTCAACCTCAATGCATTTAGCTTCTTAAAAATTGCCAACCACTTCTTTAACGGGTACGAATTCGAAGCTCACAAAGTAGACGGCTTCACACAGGAGATTGTTGAGATTGAGCCAAACATAAGCCGCGCAAAATTTAATTTCTATATGCGCGAAAACATCTCAAAGGTAAAGCGATATCAAGCCGCCTTTGAAAAAGCAAATCCTAATGACAAATTTAATCCCTATACGATTATTCGCCACAGCTTATATCTTGGAAATAAAACGGCGTTTGCCAGCATTCTGACAAACATTGCGAAAGACACTTTCGAGTCCTGGCTTTTGACAAATGGCTAGCCCTTATGTCAGATGTTTGGAACACAGAGGACAGACCACGGTTTTTGACGTTCTTTGATTGTCTATTCAAGCCCGGAGGTTGGCTGACCTTGCCAACCCCTTCGCGTAATAAAGGCTACGTTCTCGAGTGCTGACCGATCCTTGTGAAGTGTCTTGCTGTCAGCTACCCGTCACCGCCATGCCATGCCAGCGCTGCATCTATGCGAGATTAAACAAACAAAACTGTTAGAATCGAGCGGATAAAATATCCTCTAGCGCACCCCGCATGGGGGTATTTTTGGGGGTATTTGCACATCGCTAAAAACACGAACCCAGCATCCATACGGTTTGCGGGTTCGCGTTCAAGGGAGTGCAGACCACCATTTAACTCAAACATCGCGGATAATTTAGCACTCCATAACAATAAGGGAGTGACTGATGGTAGGGGAAGCCAAAAAGCCCGGCGAGCGCCGATTGCAAATTCTGCAAACGCTGGCCGCGATGTTGCAGGAGCCACAACCGGAGAAAATCACCACGGCTGCTTTAGCAGCCCGCATTGGTGTGTCCGAAGCGGCGCTATATCGCCATTTCTCAAGCAAAGCGCAGATGTATGAAGGCCTGATCGAGTTCATCGAACAAACCCTGTTCGGTCTGATTGCGCGCATCACTGCTGACACCCCCTCCCCTGCCGCGCAAGTCGAGGCGATTCTCAGCATGTTGTTGAATTTCGCAGCGAAGAATCCGGGGATGACACGGGTGCTGATCGGCGACGCGCTGGTGCATGAAAACGAACGCCTGCAAAAGCGCATCAATCAATTGCACGACCGGGTGGAAGCGCAGCTGCGGCAATGCCTGCGCTTTTGCGGCGACAAGCAGTCCGCGCTCAGCGCGCCGCTGGCCAATCTGCTGCTATGTACGGTGATTGGGCGTTGGCACCAGTTTGCCAAGAGCGGATTTACGCGTCCGCCCGGCAGCGATATTGACCTGCTGCTGACGCGCTTGCTGGATGCTCACCCCGCCTGACCTTATTCGTGTGCCTGCCCGCAAACCGGGCAGGCCGGGTCGCGCGGCACCTTCATCACGCGGGCTTCCGCCTGCAGCCCATCCCACAACAGCAATTTACCGACCAGGGGCGTGCCCACCTGGGCCACATATTTCAAGGCCTCCATCGCCTGCATGGCGCCGATCACCCCCACCAACGGTGCGAATACGCCGGCTTCCGCGCAGCGAAGTTCGGGCTCGTCAGCCTGGTCTGGAAACAGGCAGTGATAACACGGGCTATCAGTCCGACCCGGATCAAAAACGGCCAGTTGCCCTGAAAACCCAATTGCAGCGCCCGATACCAGCGGCTTGTTCAGCTCCACACAGGCACGATTAACGGCATGGCGCGTGGCAAAGTTGTCCGACGCATCCACCACCAGGTCGACCGCGCCCACCGCCTCGCGGAGCGCATCGCCAGCCAGGGCTGCGTGCAGGGGGCGCACATCGATTTCAGGGTTGATCGCCCGGATACTGCGCGCAAGCGAATCGGCTTTGTTTTCACCGATGGCCGTGCTGGCGTGCGCGATCTGGCGTTGCAGGTTGGTGAGGTCGACCGTGTCGCCATCCGCAATGACCAGGCGCCCCACCCCTGCTGCGCCCAGGTACAAGCCGACCGGACACCCCAGCCCGCCGGCCCCCACGATGAGCACCGAAGACGCGGAAATGCGCGCCTGCCCGGTCACGCCCACATCGGGCAGCAGGATGTGGCGGCTGTAACGCAACAGCTGATCGTCATTCATATCCATGGGTTTACAAGGCAACTACTTATAGTCCCGCCACTCTTCGGGGGTCTCGTCGCGGTCACCATGCAGGTGATGCTCATAGACTTTCATGAATGCCTGCTGGGATTTGATGTCAGGCTCGTTTGCGGCGACGTTGCCGCGCTGTACATTTTCGCAAAAGTAAGCCAATGCGCGTTTGAGTTTGCAGAGCAGGCTGTTGTCGAGATGAAAACCCTGACTGGTCAGCGCCGTTTCCAGGCCTTCCAGCGTGTATTCGCAGACTTGATAACGCACCCTCAGGTGGTTGCCGTCGTCCCCGGCCGCAACCTCCAGCCCTTCCATGCCTTGCAGCAGGTTCAGCGCGCGCGCTGCCTGGCCGACGGGCAAAGCATTGAAAACAATCTCACGGTTTTTTTCGAGGTCACACGGGCGCATGGCAGCCCCTGACAGGCAAGGTTAGTCCAGTATAACGCGCAGTTCGTGCTGTGGCTGACAGGCAACCACAGCCATTTTTTCAGCGACCCTGAAAGATTTGCAGCCCTTTCAGCAAATTCAACGCCTGATTCACCTGGAAATCGTTTTTCGACACGATTTCGCCGGGCTCCAGCGTCAGCGGCTTGATGTCCTTTTCCTTGCCGGGTTTGGTCGTCGGTGCCGCCTTGGGGCTTTCGCCGGGCTTGATCACGATGGGAGCAGACTCGCCACCATTCGGATTGCTCAAATGCTTGTCGAGGTCTACCTCGCGTATGCCCAGACCTTCATCTTCTGACGGGAGATTGGGATCTTCCACGATGATATCCGGCTCGATGCCTTTAGCCTGGATGGAGCGGCCATTCGGCGTGAAATAGCGCGCCGTGGTGAGCTTGATCGCGGTGCCATTGCCGATGGGAAGTATGGTTTGAACCGAGCCTTTGCCAAACGTACGCGTGCCCATTACAACGGCACGTTTGTGATCCTGCAAAGCACCCGCCACAATCTCCGATGCTGAAGCTGAACCGCTGTTGACCAGGACCACCATCGGCACCTGCCTGACTCCATCCGGCAGACTTTTCAGATAGTCGGTCTGCATTGGGCGCAGGTAATTTTCCCGGCTGGCGGTCAGCCGCATCTTGGCATCTTCGCTGCGGCCTTCGGTGTACACCACCAGGCTATCGGGTTTAACGAACGCCGCCGTCACCGCCACGGCGCCGTTCAGCAAGCCGCCCGGATCGTTGCGCAAATCCAGAATCAGGCCCTTGAGCGGCGCCTTGTTGTCCTTGTACAGACCGGTCAGGGCTTCTGCCAGCAATTCGCCGGTGTGCTCCTGGAACTGGGTGACACGAACATAACCGTAGCCATTTTCCAGCAGCTTGGATTTCACACTGCGGATCTTGATGACTGCACGGGTAATGGTGATGACAATCGGTTTATCGACACCCTTGCGCGAAATGGTGAGTTTGATATTCGAACCCGGCTTGCCGCGCATTCGCTTCACGGCATCGTTCAACGACAAGCCCTTAACCGGGGTGTCGTCCAGCTTGATAATCAGGTCGCCCGGCTTGACGCCCGCCTTGAAAGCCGGCGTATCCTCGATCGGCGAAACCACCCGAACGAAGCCGTCCTCCATGCCCACTTCAATTCCCAGGCCACCGAATTCACCCTGGGTGCCCACCTGAAGATCCTTGAAACCTTCCACGTCGAGATAAGACGAATGCGGGTCCAGTCCATTCAACATGCCGTTGATGGCGCCCGTAATCAACTTCTTGTCATCGACCGGCTCGACGTAGTCGTTTTTAATCCGCGCAAACACATCGGTAAACGCACGCAGCTCCTCGATGGGCAGCGCCGATGCGGCGTCCTTGTCGGCAATCGCTGACAGGTTGACGGTCAACGCCGCACCCGCCAATAAACCAGCCAGTCCGACAAGCACGAATTTTGTTTTTTGAGTCATCTCTCACTTCACCCACAGAAGGGGATTAACAGGACGGCTTTGATGCCGCATTTCGAAGTACAAACCTGTATCGGGCTGACCGCCGCTATTGCCGACCGTTGCAATGGCGTCGCCGGGCTGAACCCGTTCACCCACCTGCTTATACAGACTTTCATTATTACTGTATAGGCTCATATACCCTTCACCATGATCGACAATTACGAGGTTTCCAAACCCGCGCAGCCAATCTGAAAACACCACCTGTCCGGCTGCAATCGCCTTGACTGCGGTGCCTTGAGCCGAACGGATAAACAGGCCTTTCCAGCTCAGGCCGCCGCCCTCTCTCGGAGCCCCAAAGCGGTTCATGAGTTCCCCTGCCACCGGCAATCGCAATAAACCTTTCAGGCCGGAGAAGGGACGATCGGACCGAAACGCAACCGGCGTTTCGGTATTGACGGCAACGGCCTTGCGCGATGTGCCGCCCTCACGCTGATCTTCCTTCTGTTTTTTCTGTGCCTGCTGTGCAGCGGCACGTGCGCGTGCCGCCTGTTGCGCCATCACACGGTTCAACCGTTCCACCAGGTTCGTCAAACTGCGTTCGTCGCGTTTCAGGCTGGAAATTTCCTGCCGCTGCTTCTGAATTTCCGCAGCCAGCTTGCTCATCACCCGCTCGCGCTCGCGCTTGTCCGCCAGCAACTTCTGCTGCTCGGCCTCACGCGCCGCCTGCAACCGGGTCAGCTCGTTCGTCTTTTGCGCGGTCTCCTGTTGCAGTTCGCTCAGTTTGGCCAGCTCCGCCCGCAGCGCTTCGATCATTGCATGTTGCGCGCGGGAAAGATGCGCCAGATAGCGCAAGTCGCGCGCAGTCTGGTTGGGGTCTGCGCCATTCAGGATCAGTTTGAGCGCATCACCCTGTCCACGCTGATAAGCGCCCTTCAGGGCCTGAGCCAGATGCGCCTGTTGCTGGCGGATCCGGGCTTCAGTCGTCTCCGCCTGCTGTGACAAGGTTTGCAAATCGCTTTGCGTACGCTGACGCGCATCATCCAGTTGCCGCAACTGCCGCATCCCATTGCTGATGTCGCTCTCGGATTGACGCAATCCATCCGCTGCTTCCTTGCGCTGGGCCTGATTTTTCTGGAAATCCCGTTGCAGAGTTTGCAGGCGCTGCTTGAGCGCGTCGAGTTCGCTTTTCTTGCGATCGACCTGGTTGGCGCCGACAGCCAGTGGCCAGCATAACGTCAGCAGGACAAGAAATTTGACGCAGGCCCAATAACGCTTGGTCAAAACGGCTTACTCAAACTCAACCAAAGCTTCACCCGTCATTTCGGGCGGTTGCGGCAAACCCATCATTTTTAGCAGCGTGGGGCTGATATCTTCCAGCGCACCGGTTTCGGCCAGCGTGGCATGGCGGCGTCCGATATAGATCAGCGGCACCAGATTCAGGGTATGCGCGGTATGCGCTTGCCCGGTTTCGATATCGCGCATCAGCTCGGCGTTGCCATGGTCAGCGGTTACCAGCACCTCGCCGCCACGTGCCTGCTGCGCTTTAACCACCCGTCCCAGGCAGGTATCGACGGTTTCGATTGCCTTGATGGCCGCCTGCAGGTCGCCGGTATGGCCCACCATATCCGGGTTCGCGTAATTGCAGATAATGAGGTCGTACTGCCGCCCCTCAATTGCCGCAACCAGTTTATCGGTGACCTCGAATGCGCTCATCTCGGGCTTGAGGTCGTAGGTGGCCACATCGGGCGAGGGCACCAGCACACGGTCTTCACCCGGAAAAGAAATTTCCTCGCCGCCGTTGAAGAAAAAAGTCACATGCGGATATTTTTCGGTTTCGGCGATGCGCAGCTGGCGCAGGCCGAGATTGGCCACGTATTCGCCCAGGCCATTCTTGATGCGCTCGGGCGGAAACGCCACCGACACCACGAAATCGTCGCTATAACCCGTCAGCGTGCAATACGTCGCCAGGCGGGGGGTGACCTCACGTTCGAATTCGCTGAAATCGGGTTCGATGAAAGGGCGCGACAACTGACGCGCACGGTCGGAGCGAAAGTTGAGGAAAATGACGGCATCGCCATCTTCCATTTTCACCGGCTTGCCGTCCGGCGGCAGAATCGCAGTGGCTTTGACAAACTCATCGGTCTCGTCGCGTGCGTACGCCGCTTCCAGTCCGGCCAACGGCGTTTCAGCTGAATACTCTGCCCGCCCCTGCGTCAGCAGGTCGTAGGCAGACTGAACCCGCTGCCAGCGACGGTCGCGGTCCATCGCATAGTAGCGGCCGATCATCGAGGCAATATGCCCCACCCCCGCCTGTTCGATTTTATCGGTCAGGCGACGGAGATAGGTTTCTGCACTTTTCGGCGGCGTATCACGCCCATCCAGAAAAACATGCAGGCAAACCCGGCTTAATCCTTCGCGCACAGCCATATCCAGCAGGGCATGAAAGTGAAGCTCATGGCTGTGTACGCCGCCATCTGACAACAAGCCCAGCACATGCAGGGTTTTATTGTTGTCGCGTGCCAGATGCATTGCATTCAACAACGCGGGGTTCGTATAGAAATAGCCGGACTCAATGGCGTGGTCGATGCGGGTGAATTCCTGATACACCACACGACCCGCGCCAATATTGAGGTGGCCCACCTCGGAATTCCCCATCTGCCCCTTGGGCAACCCGACTTCGGACTCCGATGCATGGATGAGGGTATGCGGATTTTGATGCCACAACCAATCCCAGTTTGGTTTGCTGGCCTGGGCAATTGCATTGTCATTGCGCTCCGCGCGGCAGCCAAAGCCGTCGAGGATAATGAGGAGAACCGGCGAGGTTTTCATGAATAAAGTTTATTTAACCTGACTCGTTTGCATGGAAATATTTTAATATATGCGTGATTGCTAATCTATACGCAACGCAAAATGTTGCGGAAATGAATGCCGCGCCGCGCTGGACCCATGCATAAAATTTGCGCCGCATCAGGGTACACCACCAACAGGAACGAGGTAATGAATATGGCAGTTGAATGGGACGAAGTGGACCTGATGGACAAGGACGAGCACATCGAGCAGGCCTCGCGCGCGATGAAAGCCATGTCACACCCGCTACGCCTGAAAATTCTCTGCGTGCTGGGCGACAAGGAAGTCAGTGTGCAGGACATCGTCGATCATGTCGGCACCTCGCAGAGCAATATCTCGCAGCATCTGGCCATCCTTCGCGACAAGGGCGTGCTGCGCACCCGCAAGGATGCCAACCGGGTCTTCTACCGCGTGGGCGACACCCGTACGCTTAAATTGCTGAGCATGATGCGCGACGTATTCTGCGGCTTTACCAAATAAAATTGCCTCGACGAGGCAGGCCCGGCAGCGCGCAAGCGAGCCGGGCCTTTATTTTGATCTGTTGCGATAACAACTATGCCTCTAGAATACGGCGAACCAGTATCCACTCAGGCATGCTGACCCGTCGCATTGATCCGTCTTGCGCACCACAAAGACAAGCCAAATAATTGAATTAAATAGTTAATTAGATTATTCTAATGAACAATTTTACGGAGATGTGCCCGTGCTGAATATTGCCCGATTGTTCGCCTGCATGATGCTGGCCGTCCCAACCGCATGGGCAGCATTGCCATTTGCCGTTGAGACAGTGAAATATCAGGTCTCCGATACCGGTTACTCTACCGAAGCCAGCGTTGAGGCCGTCAAGCAGTCAACGGTTTCTGCCCAGGTGTCGGGACGCATCTCCGCAGTCAACTTTGACGCCGGCGATTACGTCAAGGCCGGCACGGTCATTGTTCGGCTCTCCGCGCAGGAGCTTTCGTCCGCCGTTGCCGGTAGCCAGGCACAGGTGGCTCAAGCCGCCGCAACACTCGCCAACGCCCGCGCCAATTACGAACGCCAGCAACAGCTGTTTCAGCAAAAATTCATCAGTCAGGCCGCGCTCGACCGCGCCACCGCCGAATATCGCGCCGCCGAAGCCGGTGCGCGCGCCGCACGCGCCGGCGCCGGGCAATCGACAGCGATCAGCGGCTATACCGTCATTACCGCGCCGTTCTCCGGCGTTGTCTCGACACGCCACGTCGAAATGGGGGAATCCGTCTCGCCCGGCAAACCGTTGATGACAGGATTTGATCCCAAGGACATGCGCGTCATCGCCAATGTTCCGCAGTACAAACTGGCCGAGGTGAAGGCTTCCCCGCGCGTCGCGGTCGAAATCCCATCGCTGAACAAGTGGATCGACGCCACAGGCATCACCGTCCTGCCTTCTGCCGATACCGCCACCCATTCGGTCAAGGTGCGCATCGACCTGCCCACCAATCTGGAAGGCGTGATCCCCGGCATGTTCGCCCGCGCGCACTTCTCTGTAGGCAGCGCGCGCAAGCTCATGATTCCCGCCAGCGCAGTGGTGCGCCGTGCCGAAGTCACCGCGGTCTATGTGGTGAACCCGGACAAGGTGAGCTTGCGTCAAATCCGCCTCGGCGTTGCCAATGCGCATGGGCAGGTCGAAGTGCTGGCCGGCCTCGACGCAGGCGACATCATTGCGCTCGAACCCGTCAAGGCAGGGATTTACGCAAAAAGCACCGCCAACCAGTCGGCCAAGTAAGCGGAAAACCACATGGGACTCTCCGGCCGCATTGCCCGTTTCTTTCTCACCTCCCAGCTCACTCCCCTGATCGCCTTGATCGCGGCCTTGATGGGTCTGTTTGCCATCCTGGTCACACCGCGCGAGGAAGAACCGCAGATCAACGTGACCATGGCCAACGTGTTCATCCCCTTTGCCGGCGCATCGGCGAAGGATGTGGAAGCGCTGGTCGCCACGCCCGCCGAGCAGGTGCTGTCGCAGATTTCAGGCATCGAGCACATTTATTCCGTGTCCAAACCCGGCATGGCGGTGCTGACCGTGCAATACCGGGTCGGGGAAGATCGCACCCAGGCGCTGGTGCGGCTGTACGACACGATCCAGGCCAACCGCGACTGGGTATCGCCCGAACTCGGCGTCGGTGAACCGATCATCAAGCCGCTCGGCATCGACGATGTGCCCATTGTCAGCGTCACCCTCTGGACCCGCGATGCCACGCGCGGCGCGCATGAACTGGAACAGGCGGCACACGCGGCGGAAATCGAACTGAAGCGTATCCCCGGCACCCGCGAAGTAACCACCGTGGGCGGCCCCGGCAGTGCCGTGCGGGTGATGATGGATCCGGACCGGATGGCAGCCTTCGACGTCGCGGCCAAAGACATCCGCGATGCACTGCAACTGTCCAACGCCGCCCAGCCGTCCGGCACCCTGGTGTCGAACAACCAGGAAATCCTGGTGCAGACCGGCACTTACCTGACCGGAGCAGAAGATGTCAGGAAGCTGGTTGTCGGGGTCGCGCAGGGACGTCCGGTTTACATGAACGATGTCGCCAGCGTGGTTGCCGGGCCGGACCAGCCTGCACGCTACGTCTGGCACGGACCCGGCGCGGGCGGCGCGCGGGCGGCAGACAGCGGCCAGACCTTCCCGGCCGTGACGCTCGCCATCTCCAAAAAGCCCGGCGAGAACGCGGTTGAAGTGGCGGAAAAAGTCATTGCGCGCGTAAAGGCGCTGCACAACAGCGTGTTGCCCGAGGGAATCGAAGCCAGCGTCACCCGCAACTATGGCGCCACGGCCGACGACAAGGCCAAAAAACTGATTCAAAAACTGATTTTTGCCACCGCCTCGGTGGTGTTGCTGGTTTTGTTTGCGATTGGAAAACGTGAGGCGCTGATCGTCGGCGCGGCTGTTTTGCTGACGCTGGCAGCCACGCTGTTTGCCTCCTGGGCGTGGGGCTTCACCCTCAACCGGGTGTCGCTGTTTGCGCTGATTTTCTCGATTGGCATCCTGGTCGACGATGCCATTGTGGTGGTCGAAAACATTCATCGCCGGATGGGACTGGACCACGACGGACTCGAAGCGATCATTCCGCGCGCGGTCGACGAAGTCGGCGGCCCGACCATCCTCGCTACCCTGACCGTGATTGCTGCACTGCTGCCGATGGCCTTTGTTTCGGGCCTGATGGGGCCCTACATGAGCCCGATTCCGATCAATGCCTCAATCGGCATGGTGATCTCGCTGTTGATTGCTTTCGTCGTCACGCCCTGGATGGCCCTGAAGTTAATCAAGCAGACGGCACACGAATCGAATCCAGGCGACAACCGACTGACAAAGCTGTTCCGCACCCGTCTCACGCCATTCCTGCGCGGCAATGACGGACGGGGCGCACGCCGCATGCTCTGGCTCGGCATCGGCGCGGCCATCCTGATCTCGGTCGCGTTGCCGGCCGTCAAGCTGGTCATCCTGAAAATGCTGCCGTTCGACAACAAGTCGGAATTCCAGATCATCGTCGACATGCCGGTCGGCACGCCGCTGGAGAAAACCGCGCAGGTGCTCGCTGAAATGGGGACAGCGGTCGCCGCGCTGCCGGAAGTCACCGACTACCAGGCCTATGCCGGTACCGCGGCGCCGATCAATTTCAACGGACTGGTGCGCCAGTACTATTTGCGCAGCGGCCCCGAAATCGGCGACCTGCAGGTCAACCTGGTCGACAAGCATCTGCGCGACCGCAAAAGCCACGCCATCGCACAGGGCATCCGCCCGACCGTCGAAGCCATCGCAAAAAAACATGGCGCCGACGTCAAAGTCGTCGAAGTACCGCCCGGCCCGCCGGTGATGTCGCCCATCGTTGCCGAGATCTACGGCCCCGACTACGACGCGCAAATCGCCGTTGCCAAGCAGGTACGCGGCGTGTTCGAGCAATCCGAAGGCATCGTCGCCATCGACGACACGGTGGAGGACGACGCCCAGCGCTTCGTGCTGCGCGTGCTGCAGAACAAGGCCGCGATGGCGGGCGTGGCGCAGAAAGATATCGTCGCCGCGATGAAGATGGGGCTGTCGGGCGAGAACGTCACGCCGATCCACGGCAGCGGCGCCAAATACGAAGTCCCGGTGCGCATCACCCTGCCGCCGGAACGCCTGAGCAGCCTCGACGAACTGCTGAAGCTCACCGTGCGCGGCAACGACGGCCACCTCGTCCCGCTGTCCGAACTGGTCGAGATCCTTCCCGGCACGCGCGAAAAGACCATCTATCACAAGGACTTGCTGCCGGTGGTGTTCGTCGTCGGCGACACCGGCGGCGCGCTCGATTCGCCGCTATATGGCCTGTTCGAAATGCGCGGCGACCTCAACGGCAAAGCGCTGAAGGAAGGCGGCACGCTGGCGGAATATTTCATCAAGCAGCCCGACGACCCCTATAGCGGCTTCGCGCTCAAATGGGACGGCGAATGGCAGGTGACCTACGAGACCTTCCGCGACATGGGCATCGCCTACGCGGTCGGCCTGATGCTGATCTACATCCTGGTGGTCGCCCAGTTCAAGAGCTACCTCACGCCGCTCATCATCATGGCGCCGATTCCGCTCACCGTCATCGGCGTGATGCCCGGCCACGCGCTGCTCGGCGTGCAGTTCACCGCCACCTCGATGATCGGCATGATCGCGCTGGCCGGCATCATCGTGCGCAATTCCATCCTGCTGGTCGACTTCATCAACATGCAGGTGCGCGATGGCATGGATTTCCAGGAAGCGGTGATCCAGGCCGGCGCCACCCGTGCCAAGCCTATCGTGCTGACCGGCGCGGCCGCCATGATGGGCGCCTTCTTCATCCTCGACGACCCGATCTTCTCGGGCCTTGCCGTGTCCCTGATTTTCGGCATCTTCGTCTCCACCTTGCTGACACTGGTGGTCATCCCGGTGCTGTATTACGCCGCCAATCACCGACACTTTTCCTCTCAACAACCCGGAGTCTCATCATGACCGTTGAACGTTTTGTCCGCATCATTGCTGGTTTTTTTATCATGCTGTCGCTCACGCTGGCGCACTTTTCCGGCAGCGTCGACATGACTCAGATTTCCTGGATGTGGTTCACCGCCTTTGTCGGCTTTAACCTGTTCCAGTCCGGCCTCACCCGCTTCTGCCCGCTGGACATCATGCTGAAAAAAGCCGGCGTCAAATCGGGCTGCGGCCTGTAAGGGGAAAGCCACATGGATACACAATTTCTGCAGGACAACTGGATGCTGGTGTCGCTCGCCGTTGTTTCGGGCGGCATGCTGGCCTGGTCGTTTCTCGGTAGCAGGTTGTCAGGCATTGAACAGGCCGACACCCTGAAAGCCACCCGCCTCTTTAACGACGACGCGCTGATTCTCGACGTACGCGAAGACAAGGAATACGCAGCCGGGCACATCCCCAAAGCCAAGCACATCCCCCTTGGCAAGCTCAGCAGCCGCATCCAGGAACTCAACAAACATAAAAACAAGCCGATCCTGGTCACCTGCCGCAGCGGCCAGCGCTCGGCGCGCGCCTGCGGCATGCTGAAAAAAGCCGGATTCGAAACCGTGTTCAATCAGGCCGGCGGCATCATCGCGTGGGAACGCGCCAACCTGCCCGTCGCCAAGTAATCAACACAAGGAATCCCCCATGGCCAAAGTCGTAATGTATTGCACCGCAGTCTGCCCTTATTGCACCGCTGCCGAGCGTTTGCTTAAAAGCCGCGGCGTCGCCGAAATCGAAAAAATCCGCATCGATCTCGATCCCGCCAGGCAGGCTGAAATGATTGCGCGCTCGGGGGGGGCCCGCTCGGTGCCGCAGGTGTTCATCGGCGATACGCATGTGGGGGGCTTCGACGACACCTCGGCGCTTGATGCTGCCGGCAAGTTGGTGCCGTTGCTCAATCGCACTTGAGCTGATTCAAATCACCGGCTTCACACAGAGGAAGCAGGGGGAAGGCTTTCCTCTGCTTCCTCTGTGTGAAAAACCCGAAAACACGCCCCCTGACGCTTGAGTTCTGGGCACCCGCCACCACATTGAAGCGAAGATCATTCGCTTCAAGGAACCCCGATGGAACTCGCCTGCCCCCATTGCCTCGCCGTCAACCGCGTGCCGGACGACCGGCTGGGCGACGCCCCGAAATGCGGCCAATGCAACGCGCCGCTGCTGCCCGGCAAACCGCTTGACCTGACCGCCGCCAGCTTCGACCGCTTCATCGCCCGCGCCGGCTTGCCGGTACTGGTTGATTTCTGGGCGGCGTGGTGCGGGCCCTGCAAAATGATGGGGCCGATATTCCAGCAGGTAGCCGCCGAAATGAACACACGCGTGCGGTTTGCCAAGGTCGACACCGAAGCGCACCCACAGGTATCAATGCGCCACCATATCAAGGGCATCCCCAGTTTGATTTTATTCAGAAATGGCGCTGAAGTGGCGCGCACATCGGGCGCAATGGAAGCCCATGCGCTCAAACGCTGGCTGGTGTCACAAGGGATTCAATAAGCGCGTGTAAAATGCCCACCATTCCCGGAGCGCAGGCTCCGGTTTTCTTATTCAGGGAGACATCATGGCTGACGAACAACAACCCGTATTCACGATCGAGAAACTCTACGTCAAGGATCTGTCGGTCGAAGTGCCCAACGCACCCGCGATTTATCTGGAACGCGAAGCGCCGCAGATGGACGTCAACATGTCGAGCGAGAGCCACGCGCTCAACGAAGACATGTACCACTGCAGCATCACGGTCACGGTCACGGCCAAGGTCGGCGACAAGATCATGTTCCTGGTGGAATGCACCCAGGGCGGCGTCTTCCGCATCCAGAACGTACCGCAGGATCAATTGCCGATGGTACTGGGCATAGGCTGCCCCAACATCGTCTTCCCCTATCTGCGTGAAACCGTGTCCGACGTGATCACGCGCGCCGGTTTCCCGCCGCTGATCCTGAATCCGGTCAACTTCGAAGCGCTGTTCCTGCAGCACCAGGCCCAGCAGCAAGAGGCCACGCCCGAACTCACGCATTGAAGCTGATTCGTTGACCCTACCGTTGACATTACGCGTTCTTCTCGCTGGCTTGTCGCTCGCGCTTGCCCTCCCGGCCAGCGCGCTCGAATACCGCACCACCAGCCGTGCGGCCCTGCTCTACGATGCGCCTTCGACTGCAGCGGGCAAGCTTGCCATTGCGGGCAGCGGCCTGCCGCTCGAAGTGGTGGTCGACACCCAGGCTTGGGTCAAGGTGCGGGACCATAGCGGACGTCTGGCGTGGGTCGAGAATGCAGCACTGGGCGGACCCCGAAGCGTCATGATCAAAACCGAGTCCAGCACCGTCCGGCAACAGCCGCGTCCCGACGCCGACATCGCGTTTCGCGCCGGTCGCGGCGTGCTGCTCGAAGCCACCGGCGACGCCAATACCTTCGGCTGGCTGCCGGTCAAACATGCCGATGGCCTCACCGGCTGGCTGCCCGCACACGAGGCCTGGGGTAAATGAAGGCTCTTTCACCGTTATGCGTTGTTCCTTGGCAAAAGCCCTGGAATCGCACGCGATCCGTAGGTCGGGAACACTTTCCCGACGCAACGGGCGGGGGTGTGCGGGGATGTCGGGAAAATGTTCCCGACCTACGGCATCAATACGGTCAACACATAACAGTGAAAGAGCCTAAATGAATGCAGCGCCGATAAAGCTTGCGGTGCTGGGCGCAGGCGCCTGGGGCACCGCGCTGGCGGCCAGCTGGGCACCGCATCATGACGTCACCCTGTGGGGGCGCAACGCAGCCGACCTCGACGCCATGCGCGAGAACCGCATCAACACCCCATATCTGCCCAAATGCACGCTGCCCGACACGCTCGGTTTCAACGCCGACTTCGATGGCGTGGTCAGGGATGCCGAACTCCTGGTGATCGCCGTCCCCACCGGTGGCCTGCGCGCCACCCTGGCGGCACTGGCCAACCGCCCGACCCTGCCGCCCCTGGTCTGGGTGTGCAAAGGCTTCGAGCCCGGCAGCCGCAAACTGCCGCATCAACTCATCGCCGATCTGTTGCCCGCTCACAGCGCAGTGGGCGTGCTTTCCGGCCCCAGCTTTGCGCAGGAAGTCGCACAGGGCTACCCCACCGCACTCACGCTGGCCTCGCACGACAGCGCGCTGGCACAACGTCTGGCTGGGGCGCTGTCAGGCCAGCGCCTGCGCATCTATGCGCACGACGACGTCGTCGGAGTTGAGGTAGGCGGCGCGCTTAAAAACGTCATCGCCATTGCCGCCGGCATTTGCGACGGTCTGCAGCTCGGCCACAACGCCCGCGCCGCGCTCATCACAAGAGGGCTGGCCGAAATGACCCGCCTCGGTGTCCAGCTCGGCGGTCATTTCGAAACCTTCATGGGACTGTCCGGCCTCGGCGACCTCATCCTGACCACCACCGGCGACCTCTCGCGCAACCGTCAGGTTGGCCTGCGCCTTGCGCGCGGCCAGGCGCTCGACACCATCCTCAACGAACTCGGCCACGTCGCCGAAGGGGTCACCACCGCACGCGAAGTCGCCGCGCTCGCCAGCGAACTGGGCGTCGACATGCCGATTACCCGCGCTGTTTTCCAGATGCTGTTCGAGGGTCTGCCCGCCGCCCAGGCGGTCGAAGCCTTGCTGAACCGGGTAATCAAGGCGGAGTTCTGAGGGAAGGCCGAATGGCCAATGGGGGGACGTTCCCCATTCCCTGATGCCGCGCCCCGGCACGCACCCAGGCGGCGGGCGCCCCACTGCATTGCTCAGGTTCGGTCTGTTGCCGACGCTCGGTAAGCGACGAGGCCGGTCACATTCCGACCCAAAGCATGGGGTGACTTCAGTCCGTGCATAAAGTTTTTCGTGTCTGCCCTTCATAAAACGGGTGAAACAGCCGTTTTCCAGAATGCACGAATTCATCCACATGCTCAACCAATCGCCCCCTCCCCTTCCTGATCTTGCCGAAACACGGCGTTTCACACCACGCCTGATGCGCTGGGGGTTTGGCGCGATCATGGCCGTGGTCGTGTTCATCACGGCGCTGAGCTTCTGGCGGGTTGAAGTGGGTAACCGGGTAATCGATCAAATCGTTTCCCACGAACAGGTGGCGGTGGAGTTGCTCTACCGGATGCAGCTTGCCTCACGCGACCGGATGTTCGCGCTGGTCGCGGCGGCGCACACGGACGACCCATTCGAACAAGACAGTGCAATCCAGCGTTTTTACGCGCAGGGGGCGGCTTTCAGCGTAGCGCGCGCGAAGCTGGAACAACTCTCGCTCACCCAGACCGAACGTACCCTGCTGGCGCAGCAGCGCGAGCAAATTGCATTGATCCTGCCGCTGCAGGAACGCGTCATCGAACACCTGGCATCCGGGCGACGCGCCGACGCCGAGCAGCTGATGATAGACCGTGTCATTCCGGCGCAAAATCAGGTGATCCATACGCTGACCGCATTGCTGGACGATGCGATTGTCAGAACGCACGAACACGCCGCGACCGGACGTAAAGCCCAGAATCGTGCCACCGCGCTATTTGTTGTTGGCGGGCTGGTCGGGGTGCTGTTGACATGGGGGATTTTTGTTCAGGTCACCCGCAAAATGGGCAGTCTGATTACCCGTCTGGCTGACACCAACGTGCAGCTGCATGAATCGAACCAGGATCTCGCATTTCAAAAGCTGGCCCTGGATGAACACAACATCGTAAGCGTCACCGACGCACACGGAAACATCACGGTGGTGAACGACAAATTTTGCGAAGTGAGCCGATATTCGAGCGAGGAATTGCTGGGCCAGAACCATCGCCTGCTCAAATCCGGCCAGCAGCCGGATACTTTATTCGATGACCTCTGGGCAACAATCAGCGCCGGCAAGGTGTGGCATGGCGAAATCTGCAACCGCCGCAAGGACGGAAGCTTCTATTGGGTCGCGTCGACGATACTCCCCTTTGTGGGCGAAGATGGCTTGCCCAGCCGGTATGTATCGGTTCGTACCGATATCACCGCGATCAAGGAAGCGCAGCTGGTGCTCGAGCGCAGCCGCGACGAGCTGGAGCAGCTGGTCCAGACGCGAACCCGTGAATTGGCTGAACGTGAAGAGGTGCTGCGCAGCATCACCCGCGCGGCGCAGGATGCGGTAATCATGATCGACCCGGCGGGTCTCGTGACATATTGGAATCCTGCGGCCGGGCATATGTTCGGCTTCGCCGAGACCGAGGCCGTCGGCCGGAACCTGCATGACCTGATCGTCCCCGAACCCGATCTTGAACGGGCCCATGCAGGCTTTTCGCACTTCGTCGCCTCCGGAGAAGGGCCGGCAATCGGCCGGACGACGACCCTGCAGGCGAAACACCGCAATGGCGATGAGTTCCCGGTGGATGTGTCGCTTTCGGCCATCAAGCTACACGGACAATGGAACGCGGTGGGCATCTTGCGCGATGCGACCGAACGCGTGAAAACCGAAGAACGACTCCAGCAACTCGCCACCACCGATACCCTGACCGGCATTTGTAACCGGCGTTGCTTCGATGAAACACTGGAGCGCGAGGTCAGCCGCGCTGCGCGGCTCTCCAGCCCGCTCTCGCTTATTTTGTTTGACGTCGATCTCTTCAAGCGCATCAACGACACCTTTGGCCACCCGACAGGTGACCAGGTGCTGGCCCAGCTGGCCGGCGCAGTGGGCGGCACGATCAGGGCAATCGACCTGTTCGCGCGCTGGGGCGGGGAAGAATTCGCCATTCTGCTGCCGGGTAGCGATCTCAACGCCGGCCGCCTGCTCGCCGAAAAGTTGCGCGGCATGCTGGAAAAGCAGCCGTTTGCCGATGTCGGGCAAGTGACCTGCAGCTTCGGGGTGACAGAGTATGCACCCGGCGACGACATGGACGGGCTGATAAAAAAGGCAGACCGCTGCCTGTACCAGGCAAAGGCCTCCGGCCGCAACCGCGTGGAAGCCTATGCGACTCCAGCCCAACCCGAGGCAGACGAGTCAGCGCGTCGGTAAACTGACGGGCAGGCGCCCGACACGCATGCCTGTTTTTCTACACGCCACCGGCAAACCCATTTTTCCGCCAGGCTTCAAACACCACCACGCTGACGGCATTGGACAAGTTCATGCTGCGTGAACCCTGCAGCATCGGCAATCGCAGGCGATGCTGCGCGTCGAACTGCGCCAGGATGTCGGGCGGCAAACCGCGCGATTCGGGGCCGAACAGCAGCACATCGCCCGCCTGAAAAGCGATGTCGGCATAGCGTGTGCTGCCCTTGGTGGTCAGCGCAAACCAGCGCCGGTCCGGCAAGGCCCGCCTCGCCGCTTGCCAGTCGGCATGCACCTGCACGCAAGCCATATCGTGATAATCCAGGCCGGCGCGCGCGACCTGCTTGTCGGAAAGATCGAAGCCCAGCGGTTCGATCAGATGCAAGCGACAGCCGGTGTTGGCGGCCAGGCGGATGAGGTTGCCGGTGTTGGGCGGGATTTCGGGTTGAAACAAAACGATATCAAACATCTGGCTTGGCCTAAAATGAGGAAACTCTTGGAACCCCTCTATTCTATGGTCCCTTACCTCACCACCGCACTTACCGGCCCACTGCTGGAACTGGAAAAACGCCTGCTCGACGCACAACCCACAATCGAGCACTGGTTCCGCCAGCAATGGAAGGAGCAGGCCGCACCGTTCTACACTTCGGTGGACATCCGCAACGCCGGCTTCAAGCTGGCGCCGGTCGACACCAACCTGTTTCCCGGTGGATTCAATAACCTCAACCCCGCTTTCATGTCGCTGTCGATTCTTGCGGCGATGGGCGCGGTGGAAAAAATCTGCCCCTACGCGCAGCGCCTGCTGCTGATTCCCGAAAGCCACACCCGCAACACCTTCTATCTGCAGAACGTCGCGGTGCTCGCGCACATCCTGCGCCAGACCGGGCTGATCGTACGCATCGGCACGCTGATTCCCGAAATCACCCAGCCGACCACGCTGGAGCTGCCAGCCGGGGGCCGCATCACCCTCGAACCCCTGGTGCGCACGGGCAGCCGCGTCGGACTGGCGGGATTCGACCCCTGTGCGGTGCTGCTGAACAACGACCTGTCGGCCGGGGTGCCGGATATTCTGAAAGGCATCGAGCAAAACATCATGCCGCCGCTCCACGCCGGCTGGGCAACGCGCCGCAAGTCGCGCCACTTTGCCGCCTATCAGAATATCGCCATCGAATTCGCGCAACTGGTGGGCATCGACCCCTGGCTGATCGATCCCTACTTCGACCAATGCGGCCAGATCGACTTTCAGGCGCGCCAGGGCGAAGACTGCCTGGCTGAAAAAGTCAGCAAAATGCTGGCCAAAATCCGCGTCAAATACGACGAATACGGCATCGACCAGCCGCCCTTCGTCATCGTCAAGGCCGACGCCGGCACCTACGGCATGGGCATCATGAC